>JAEZHG010000075.1 GCA_023436945.1 Pseudomonadota bacterium
GAGAGACCCCACGCGAGCAACCACGTCCGACTCCTCCGCGCGAAACACCGCGTGAGCAGCCACGTCCGACCCCGCCGCGTGACACTGCTCCGGCCAAGAAAACCGAGACCCCGCGCACCAATACGCCTGCGACCAATACCCCGCCGCGCAATGCCCGTCCGGCAGAGCGTGCCGAGGCCGGTCTTGATCTGGACGCCCTGCGCGGTCCGGCTCGTCCCACAGGTCAGACGGGCCGTCCGGCAACAGGCCAGCAAGGTCGCGGCTCGGCTCCACAGGCCACGGGTCCGCAGATCACGGCCATCTTCAACCAGGTCTATCCGCACTGGATCCTGCCCTGCGATATTCCCGGCGCGGATCAACTGCGTATTCAGGTTGATGTGACGCTTTCCGAGAGCGGGCGGATCACAAGTGGCCCTACGCTCGTTAACCCCCAGAATACTGCGGTGTATCGGGCCGCATCCGAAGGGGCGCTGCGTGCGCTTCGTCAGGCTGCACCGTTCGATGTTCCGGCCAATTTCCCGGGTGGTCAGTACCGCCCGACCTTCAATACCGAAAGGGCCTGTGCCAATCGCTGATCCGTGCCTGAATGCCGCCGCAATGGCAGGCAAGCTTGACGGTAAGGCGAGGGCGCAGGTCCTGCCTAAACAGACTGACTGACGGGAGTTCCATCATGCGACTGAAGTTCCTTCTCGCCTCGGCGGCGGCAATGGTGATGGCGGCCCCTATGGTGGCTGCTGCACAGGCCCCGCAAACCAGCGGCCCGATCGAGGTCGAGATCGATCAGGGCGTGCTGCGTCCTCTCCAGATTGCGGTTGTTCCGTTCACGGGCCTGAACGGTCCGCAGATCTCGGAAGTGGTCAGCAGCAACCTGAAGCGTTCGGGTTTCTTTGACCCGCTCAATCCGGGCAGCTTTATCGAGACCGGCCTGACGCTGGCCAATGCGCCGAACTTCCCGCAGTGGACGGCCATTGGTGCCCAGGCCGTGCTTTACGGCGGCGTGACCCAGCGTGCGGATGGCCGTGTGGATGTGGGCTTCCGTCTCTATGACCCCTACCGCCAGTGCCAACTGGTCAGCTACCAGTTCACGGCGACGGCCGAGCAATGGCGCCGCATGGCCCACAAGATTTCGGACGTGGTCTATCAGCGTCTGACGGGCGAGCAGGGCTATTTCGACAGCCGTGTTCTGTTCGTCGCCGAAAGCGGCACCCAGTTGAACCGTCGCAGCCGACTGACCATCGTGGATCAGGACGGCTACAATCCTGTGTTCCTGACGCAGGGCGACGAGGTCATCATGTCCCCGCGCTTCTCGATCCATAATCCGGACGAGGTCACGTATGTGGCGCTGGGCAAGGACTACAGCCGTATCTACCTCTATAATCTGGCTACCGGCCGCCGCGAGAGCCTCGGCGAGTTCGATGGACAGGTTCTGGCCCCGCGTTTCTCGAACGATGGCACCAAGATCGCCTTCTCGATCATTCGCAACGGCAACACCGACGTCTATGTGATGAACCTGCGCACGCGCCAGCTGTCGCGTCTAACCAATGATCCGGGCATCGACACCTCGCCGTCGTTCAGCCCCGACGGTTCGCAGATCGTCTTTACCTCTGACCGCTCCGGCTCGGCCCGCCTTTACACCATGCGCGCCGATGGCTCGGGCCAGCGTCCGATCAGCCGTGGCGGCGGTATCTATACCGCCCCGTCATGGAGCCCGCGTGGTGACCTGATCGCCTTTACCAAACAATCGGGTGGCCGTTTCCACACCGGCGTCATGAACACCGATGGCACCGGAGAGCGCATCCTGTCCTCCAGCTATTTCGAGGAAGGTCCGTCGTGGGCACCGAACGGTCGCTACGTGATGTTCGCTCGCCAGAGCCCGGGTGGTGACACCCGTCTCTGGACGGTCGATTTGTCGGGCCGCGTTGTGGCTCAGGCTGGCTATCAGGAACGTGGTTCCTCGCCGGCCTGGTCTGGCCTTCTTGATGCGCCGCCAGCGAATCTGGGCCTCAATCAGGGACCGGATTCCTGCGCTGCATCATAACGAATGCGTGCGTTATGCGTCAGAAGGGATCATTCGCCATCACGGCTGCGTTATCCCTTCTAGCGCAAGGACTTAAGGTGGGTTAGCTGTCCACCGCTTACCGTTAAGCTTCGGGCCGATTCAGGCCCGCACCCATTGGAGACGAGCATGAAGAACGCTTCCCTGATCAAGCTGGCCGCCGTGGGCGCGCTGGCTGCTGCCATGGCCGCATGTACCCCGAAACCGGCTGTTCAACCGGCTACTCCGGACGCCCCTCCGGCACGACCGCCCCGACCTATCCGACTGCTCCGACCGGTCCGGTTGGCGGCAACAACACCGGTCCGGTGGCTGGCTCCGAGCAGGACTTCGTCATCAACGTTGGCGACCGTATCTATTTCAACCTCGACTCGTATGAAGTGTCGTCGGAAGCTGGCGTTCGCCTGAACGCTCAGGCTGCCTGGCTGCAGCGCTACCCGTCGATCACCGTCCGTATCGAAGGCAACGCCGACGAACGCGGCACCAGCGAATACAACCTGGCACTGGGCGCACGCCGCGCCGAGGCCGTTCGCAACTATCTGATCAGCCGCGGTATTCCGGCCTCGCGCATCGATACCATCTCCTTCGGTAAGGAGCGTCCGATCGCTGAAGGCTCGAACGAGTCGGCCTGGGCCCAGAACCGTAACGCCCGCACCGCCATTGCTTCGGGCGCACCGCGCTAAGCAACGGCTGCAAGGCTTGCAAAAAGAAGGGGCATCGGCATCGCCGGTGCCCCTTTTCTTTATCGGCGGATAGCGTCACTTTGCGCGCAGAAACTGAGGGGCCTCAGCTTAGGGGAATGGCATGGAAGTCGACGGCGTAGGCGCTGGCGCGGGCGCGATCTTGGGGTCAGCCGTCGGGGGCAGTCTGCAAAAGGGCGAGGGGCACGAGGCCGGTCACGGCCATCCCTGTGCTGATTGCGGCACTCCGGTCGATGGCAAATTCTGTAGCGAATGCGGCCAGCCCGCCCATGTCCATCGCAGCCTGATCCATCTGGGCCACGAAATCCTGCACGGGGTCATGCATTTTGACGGGCGCATCTGGCGCACACTGCCGCTGCTGTTCCTCAATCCGGGCAAGCTGACGCGCGAGTGGTGTCAGGGCAAGCGCGCGCGCTATGTGTCACCGCTGGCGATCTTCCTGTTCACCCTGTTCATCATCTTCTTCAGCCTGACCTTCGTCCATGCGCCCGAAGTGCAGGTCAACAACAGTTTGGCGACTGCAGCGGATGCGGCGGACGTTGAAAGACTGAAAGCCAAACTCGCAGAGACCAAGGCCGAGCTACAGGCCATCGATGAAGCTTTTCCTACGGCATCACCCAACGACCGCATCGCTCTGGGGACCCGCAAGGGCATTATCGCAGGTGTGATGGCGGGCCTTGAGGCTCAGGTGGCCTCTATCGAAGCGGGTGAAGTATCGGCGGCAAGCGGTAATCCCGATGAGCGTGCAGACGGTTTGAAGCCGGGTAGCTGGCAGGCCCAGGTTGCCGACCTTCGCTGGGACAGCACCGGTAATCCGGCGATGGACAAGATCGGCAAGAAGCTGAAGAATCCGGACTATATGGTCTATAAGCTTCAGCAGACGACCTATAAATACGCCTTCCTGCTCGTGCCCTTATCGATCCCGTTTATGTGGCTGCTGTTCATGTGGCGCAGGGGCTTTACCCTCTATGACCACGGGGTTTTTGTCCTCTATTCGCTGACGTTCGTGATTATGCTGTCGGTGATTTCGGCGGTTCTGATTGCCCTGTTGCCTGCGATCGCGAGCCTGGTGGTTACGGCTGTCTGTTTCATTCTGCCCGTGCATATGTTTGCCCAGTTGAAGGGCGCATATGGGCTTGGTGTCTTCTCGGCCCTGTGGCGCACGCTCATGCTCCAGATCTTCTGCGCTCTGGTGTTGACCATGTTCCTGCTGGCAATTGTCTATCTCGGTCTGGGGATGTAACGGCCCCAGTTCACTTACTCGCAAGGTGTTGAAAGACTTATGCCTTGCGGTGGCCGCAAATCGGTGGAACGAACAGGATCATGTTCAAGACGTCCTTCAAACTTAAGACCTCGGCGGTTGCGACCGCGGTAGGCCTGTCGCTGATCGGCGGCGGCTTCGTAATCGCCCAGCAGCAACCGATGGAAGCTGTCCAGTGGGACAAGCGCCGTCTGGATACTCTGGACCGCAACGTGCGCCGTCTGGAACGCGCCCTGACCCAGCGCAACGCTGCGGGCCAGCCTGTGCTGGTCGAGCCTGATCCCGAGGTTGTGGCCCTGCAAGGTCAGGTGTCGGTGATGGAGCGCCGTCTGGGCGATCTGGAGGCGACCTTCCGCCGCGTGAACGGCGATGCAGAGCGCATGACCTTCGATCTGGACGAGGCCAACCGCAACAACCGCGAGCTTTCGAGCCGTATCCGCGACCTTGAGCAGCGTCTGCAAAAGTTCGAGGAAGAGGCCGAACTGAACGCCCCCATCGTCGCCAACTCGCCGACGGGCAATGCGGCGGGTGACCTGCAAGCCGCCATGCGTCTTGCGGGCGAGGACTCGCGTCGTGGCGCTCGCGCTCTGGAAACTGTCATCGTGACGTGGCCGGACACGCCGCAAGCGCTTGAAGCCAACAGCCGTCTCGGCGACATGCATGTGGCGGCTCGCGACAATAACGCTGCGGTCCAGTCCTATGCGGCGGCACTTTCGGGCTGGCCGCGCACGCCGTGGGCACCGGAAACCACGCTGAAGCTGGCTACGGCCCTGCGCGCAACCGACCGCGCTACGCAAGCCTGCGGTGCGCTGACCGAGTTCACGCGTCGCTATAACGAGACCGCAACGGCCCAGCAAAAGGCCCGCGCAACCCAGATGCGTTCGACCTGCAACTGAGTGACATGACTATGATGGCGGCGCTGAAAGAACGGGTGTTTGCCCGTCTGGACGCCCGCCTGAACCATCAGGGGCCAGAGCCGGTGGCGCTGGCCCTTTCTGGTGGAGGCGACAGCCGCGCCCTTCTGGCGCTGGCCGCCGAATGGGGCAGGGCGCGAGGGCGCGCCATTGTCGCCCTGACTGTCGATCACCGACTAAATCCTGATAGCGCCAACTGGACCCGCAAGGCAGGCGAGGCCGCCCATGCCGAAGGTGTTGCTTGGCGCGATCTTGTCTGGAACGAGGCCCGTGGCGGAACCGCTGTTCAGGCCCGCGCCAGAGCCGCTCGCCACGAGCTATTGGCCGATGCCGCCCGCGAGGTCGGGGCCAAGGTCATCCTCGTTGGGCATACTCTGGACGACGTGGCCGAGAACCGCTGGATGCAGCGCGACGGGGGCACTGTCGGAAATCTGCGCGAATGGTCGGCCTCTCCGGCATGGCCGCAAGGGCGGGGGCTGATGCTGATGCGGCCCCTGCTTGGCGAGCGGCGCGAGGATTTGCGGGCCTATCTGGCCGAAGCGGGCAAGGACTGGATCGACGACCCCGCCAATGAGGACAGCCGCTATCACCGCATCCGCGCCCGTCAGGCCTTGGCGGGAGAGGTGGAGCGCGATGCGGCACATGACCTCCACATGTTTGAATGGCGGGCCGGAAGCTTGGCCCCCTTTGGCGTTCTGGAGTTCTCGCGCGCCGACTTAAATGCGGCAAACGGGCGTGTGCTGGCAACGGCACTTCTTTGCGCATCCGGTCAGACGCGCCCGCCGCGTGGGGACCGCCTGCAAAGCCTGCGCGAGCGGCTGGGATCGGAAGAAGCCTTTACCGCTGTGCTTTCAGGGGCGCGTGTGGAAGTTCAGGACGATGCGGTCACCATCCTGCGTGAAGCCGGAGAGATGCAGCGTTCCAATCTGGAGCCACTGCCGCTTGAGCCGAACGTGCCTGCGGTGTGGGACGGGCGCTTTGAAATTGTCACGGACGAGCAGGGCATGACTGTTCACCCTGCGAAGGGTTTGATGTCCAAACTGCCTGACGAGGAGCGTCGTATATTGTCGGCCCTGCCAGCGTCGGTGAGGGCAAGCCTGCCTGTTATTGTCTGTCAGGGATCGTATCGACCGTCTCTGGCGTTTCACAAGGCCAAGGTGTCTGCATTGGCAGGCCTGCGTTTCCTGTTGAATTGCCCGGCGGGTATGGGCGAAACGACGCAGGAAGCCGGACTGTTTGCTTCAACACATGGCATTACGCGTTCGACTACCCTATTTTCAGTCTGAGATAAGTCTGTCCGGCATGGCCTAGTGGCCCTGTCGGGGAACCGAGGACCGCATGAACCTGCGAAATATTGCCATCGGCGCGATGATCCTTCTGGTCATGGCCGTGGTGTACAGCACGATGACCCAGAGTGGCGGCACGATGGGTAACCCGCCAACGGCGGCGGGCCGTCCCGCCCAGATCACCTATTCTCAGCTCGTAACGGCTGTGAACGGTAACGAGATCAAGTCCGTGACCGTGCGCGGCGACAATGTGACCGGCGTCTATAAGAACGACACCAAATTCACCACTGTCGTTCCTGTGCCGAACGAGGCTCTGGTCGAGAAGATGAACGCCAGCGGCATCGCTGTGGACGTGAAATCGACCAAGCAACCGTGGTGGTCGGGCCTGCTGGGCCTGCTGCTGCCGGTGCTGTTGATCATCGGCTTCTGGCTGTTCATCATGAACCGTATGCAGGGCGGCTCCAAGGGCGCGATGGGCTTTGGTAAGTCCAAGGCCAAGCTGCTGACCGAGCACAAGGGCCGCAAGACCTTTGCAGATGTCGCAGGCGTGGATGAGGCCAAGGAAGAGCTTCAGGAGGTCGTGGACTTCCTGAAGGACCCGTCGAAGTTCCAGCGTCTGGGCGGCAAGATTCCGAAGGGCGCTCTGCTCGTTGGCCCTCCGGGTACGGGCAAGACCCTGCTGGCCCGCGCTGTGGCCGGTGAGGCGGGCGTGCCGTTCTT
>JAEZHG010000108.1 GCA_023436945.1 Pseudomonadota bacterium
GACGGACGCCTCGTCCGTGGGGGCATCCGGGCCTTTCCATGCGGTATAGGCGGCACGGATGGTGGAGGGGCGGAAGGCCTGGGGCGTCTGGGCGCGGTAAAGGTTTTCGCGGTCCACCACTTCGCCCATCAGCTTGTCGGCATCGCCGCGACGAAGGCTGTCCGCGACGGGCAGGGCGGGCAGAGCCCCTTCGGCATCGGCCAGTGCATCCAACAGGGCGTGTATGGTGTGGGCTTTCAGGAACGGGCGAGCCGCATCGTGGATCAGCACAGGACGGTCATCTTCCAGCACCGCAAGACCCGCCTGAACGGAATCAGCGCGGGTGGCACCACCCGTCACCGACACCCAGCCTGTCAGGCCGGAAAGGGCGTCATGGGCGCGGTCCTCGGCCCCTTCGGCCAGCACCAGAACCAGCGGATTGGCACCCGCAGCCAGCAGGCTTTCCGCCGACCAGCGGAGGAGCGGCTTGCCGCCGACAGTGCGCCATTGCTTGTCCCCGCCTGCGCGAGAACCCGATCCGGCAGCGACGATGATCGCAGAGAAGGTCATGGGATGCCTTCTAAGCGCCAGTTTCATGGTTGACGAGGGGGTATGGTTTCAGCGCAAAGGACGCCATGAGTTCGAGATTGCAAATCGGAGACGTCGAGATTGCCGGAAAGGTGCTGATGGCACCCATGACCGGTATCACCGATCTCCCGTTCCGTGTCCTGGCTTCCAAGCTGGGGGCCAGCTATGTGGCGACCGAAATGGTGGCGGCCGCAGAGCTGGCCCGCGCGCGCCCCGATGTGGTGCGACGTGCCGCTGTGGGCGGTGGTTTGCCGCTGACTGTGATCCAGCTGGTTGGCGGTGATCCTGCGAAAATGGCCGAAGGTGCGCGGATGGCCGAAAAGGCCGGTGCGGACATCATCGATCTGAACTTTGGTTGTCCTGCCAAGGAAGTGACGGGCGCGGCCTGTGGCTCGGCCCTGATGCGCACACCCGATCTGGCCTGCCGGATCATGGAAGAGGTCGTGAACGCCGTCAGCCGTCCGGTGACGGTGAAGATGCGGCTTGGTTGGGACGAGAACAGCCTGAACGCCGCCATGATGGCCAAGAAGGCCGAGGAACTGGGCGTAAAGGCTGTGACCGTCCATGGCCGCACCCGCAAGCAGTTCTATACGGGCGTCGCTGACTGGGATGCGATTGCCGAGGTCAAACAGGCGGTTTCTATTCCGGTGGTCGTCAATGGCGACATCATTACCGCAGAACAGGCCCGCGAGGCGCTGGACAAGTCCGGTGCCGATGCCCTGATGCTGGGGCGAGGCGTTTATGGCCGTCCGTGGCTGGCGGCGCATCTGGAGCGTGCGCTTCAGGATGGCACCCAGCTTCAGGAGCCGGACCGCGAAGAACGATTCGCCATCGTCATCGAGCATATGAAGGCCTCGGCAGAGTTCTATAAGCTGCCGTTGGGGCTGAAGATGTTCCGCAAGCATCTGGGCTGGTACATCGAGCAGGCACCATGGCCGGAAGATCCGCTTGATCGTCGTCAGGCCAAGGCCCGACTGTGCCGTCTGGAAATTCTCGAAGAGGTCGAAAACGCCCTTCGGGAGCTCTGGCTCAAATAAAGTGCCGTAATCCCGCAACTATGGTGTTGAAATCTTGCCACAGTTGGTCAAAGCTGACCGTTGATGAACGAACAGCGTGTGGACCCTGTAGCCGATAGTGCGTCCGACCGCCCCTTTAGGGAGCGGCTGTTCGCTGGCCGTGCGAGCGGCCTGTTCGGCGCGGCCTATGCTCTGGCCTTCATTGTTGCGGGTATTGCGATCTGGCTGGTGGCTGTGGCCCCCGGTGCTGCGGGCGACTCTCGTGCGCTGGCCAGCCGTGCGGTTCTCTATGTTCTGCTGGCGAACCTTGTCCTGATCGGCGTGCTGGCCTTTGCAGTCGGCAAGCGGGTGTTGAAACTGGTGCGTAACCGCGAGGATGCGGGCGCGCGTCTGCACCTGCGCTTCGTGATCATGTTCTCTGTGGTGTCGGTGGTTCCGGCGGTGCTGATCGCTGTGGTGTTCGGCGTTCTGGTCAACCGTGGTGTGGACCAGTGGTTCAGCACCAATGTGCGCTCGTCCGTCGAGAACGGTGCCATGATCGGTCGCGCCTATGTCGCCGATGTGGGCGCAGGGCTGGAACGCGATTTGGAGACCATGACCACCGAACTGGGTGGCGTGCGCAATCGCTTCGACAACCGTATCCAGTTTGCCCGCGCTCTGGAACAGATCGGGGCCTTCTTTGGCTATCCGGCGCTCTATATTCTGAATGACAAGGGTGAAGTCCTCGCCAGCGGTGAGCAGCCAGATGCGCCGCCTTATTTGGCCCCGCCGCCCGAAGCCTTCGAGACGCTGGCTCAGGGCGAGGTCGTGCCCACGGCGGTGACCGAAAACCCAGACACCATCCGCGCGCTCTACCCCTTGCCCGACTATGGCAACGCCTATCTCTATGTGGTGCGTCCCATGGCCGAAGGCCTGATCCAGCGTATGCGGACGGGGGAGGAATCCATCACCGCCTATCGTCAGGCCGAGGAAAGCCGCGCCCGTATTCAGGCGGCGTTTGCGCTGTCCTATCTGGAAACAGCGCTGCTGGTGCTTGTGGGCGCTGTCTGGCTGGCTATGTCGGCAGCCAGCGCCATCTCGGCCCCGATTGGCCGTCTGGTGCGCGCGGCAGAGCGCGTTTCGGCGGGGGATCTGGATGCGCGCGTGGATGCAGGCAATGCACCGGGCGAACTGGTTGTCCTGTCCGAGGCCTTCAACCGTATGACGGGCGATATCCAGAGCCAACAACTGGCGCTGAAATCTGCCAGTGAAGAAGCCCAAGGCCGTTCGCGCTTTATCGAAACCGTTCTGTCGGGCGTCAGCGCCGGCGTGATCGGTCTGGACCGTCAGGGCCGTATCTCGGCCATCAACGACAGCGCCATGGAGCTTTTGGCGATTGGCGAGCAGGATGTTCAGGGCCACCGCCTTGGCGAGGTTTCGCCTGAACTGAGCGAACTGTCCGAGCGCGGCGAAGCCCACATCGAAGAGGACATCGACGTTGTTCGCCACGGCGAAACCCGCCGTCTGCGCGTCCGCATCGAAGGCGGGCAGGGCGGCGAGATGGTCATGACCTTCGACGACATCACCCGTCTGGTCACCGCCCAGCGTAACGCCGCATGGCGCGACGTGGCCCGCCGCATCGCCCACGAGATCA
>JAEZHG010000164.1 GCA_023436945.1 Pseudomonadota bacterium
CACCATGGCCGACAGGGCGACGGTCTCGATAATCACCATAGCGGTCGCGGCCGAGAAGCCGCCGACGAAGACCAGTGCCGTCAGGAAGTTCTGTCCCTTGGTATAGGGCAGGGCCAGCACCAGAAGGTCGGGATTCAGCCCCCACAGGCTTTCGTTACCGGCCACCAGAATAGGGATGATGGCAACCGAGGTGAGCAGCAGATAGAGCGGGAAAACCAGCTTGGCGCGATGGACCTGAGCGGGCGAACCGCTTTCAATAAAGCCGACGTGGAACTGGCGGGGCAGGCAGAAGACCGCCAGCGTCGAGACCAGAAGAATGGCCCAGAAACGCGGATCAAGCTTTGGCCAGCTGGCCAGTGTCTCCAGCCCCTTGAACATCTCGACGGGGCTCTTGGCGCTGGAATAGATCAGTATTCCGGCAAAGATCGCCACCGCAAGAATGCCGCACAGCTTGACGATAGACTCCACCGCAATGGCGTGGATCAGACCGCGGTTATGTTCGGTCAGGTCTGGACGGCGTGCGCCAAACAGGATGGCAAAGCCCGCCAGCGAGGCCGCGATCAGCAGGACCGTCAGCCCCTCGGTGCCTTCGATGGCGCTGTTGATATTGACGATCTTGCCCGCGCTCGAGATCGAGCGGAGCTGCAGAGCGATATAGGGCAGGCAGCCGATGATGGCGACGGCGGTAACCACGGCCCCCAGCCAAGGGCTCTTGCCATAGCGCGATGACAGGAAGTCGGCCATTGAGCCGACATTCTCGCGCCGCGCGGTCGAGGCGATACGTTGCCACAGCGGAAACAGCAGGGTGATGCCCAGCGCCGGACCAATGTAGACGGGCAGATACTCCCACCCCTCGCGGCTGGCCGTACCGACCGCGCCGTAATAGGTCCATGAGGAGCAGTATATCGCCAGCGACAGCGCATAGAGGTTGCGCCCCATAAGGCTGTCGCCACGCCCGCGCGAGGACGGTCTTTCAAACCACCACGCAATGGCGAACAGGGTCGCCATATAGGTGATGGTCATGGCCAGAATGGCAAAACTGAACATGGAAGAGCGGGACCGTCGTTGGGGGGAACTGAAGGAACAGACACGCTAGCGCGCGTTTGGTTCAATGACAAAAGGGCGGGGCCATATGGCACCCGCCCTCTGTTACCTGTGAAGGCCTTATCAGGCGTGGATGTCCACGTCCTTACCCTCCTTCACAAACAGCACACCGATTACCAGTGTCATCAGGGCAATGGCGATGGGGTACCACAGGCCGTAGTAGATGTTCCCCGTCGCGGCGACCATGGCAAAGGCGGTGGTGGGCAGGAATCCGCCGAACCAGCCGTTACCGATATGGTAGGGCAGCGACATTGAAGTGTAGCGCACATTGGTCGGGAACATCTCGACCAGCGCCGCTGCAATCGGCCCGTAGACCATCGTCACATAGAGAACGAGCACGAACAGGATGGCCACAACCATCGGCTTGTTCACCAGAGCGCTGTCGGCCTTGGCGGGATAGCCTGCCTCGCCCAGCTTGGCGGTCAGGGCGGCGTCCCATTCGGCCTTCTGGGCGTCGAACTCAGGCTTGGTCAGGGCGCTGCCTTCGAAGGAAGGCACGACAACGTCGCCGATCTGGACACTGGCCAGAGTGCCAGCGGGGGCAGAGACGTTTTCATAGTTGATGCCTGCCTTGGCCAGATGGGTCTTCGCCACGTCGCACGAGGTGTTGAACACGGTCGAGCCGATCGGATCGAACTGCAGGTTACAGTTGGCCGGATCAGCCACCACGCGGATCGGGGATGTGGCCACCGCAGCAGCCAGCTGCGGGTTGGCGGCCTTGGTCAGTCCGTGGAACAGCGGGAAGTAGGTCAGGGCTGCCAACAGGCATCCGGCCAGAATGATCGGCTTTCTGCCGATCTTGTCGGACAGCCAGCCGAAGATGATGAAGAAGGGCGTGGCCAGTGCCAGCGCCGTGGCGATCAGCACATTGGACAGGGCGGGATCGACCTTCAGTGTCTTCTCGAGGAAGAACAGGGCGTAGAACTGGCCCGTGTACCAGACCACAGCCTGACCAGCGGCCAGACCGAACAGGGCGATCAGCACCAGTTTCAGGTTCGGCCACTTCATGAAGCTGTCTTTGAGCGGGGTGGTCGAACCCTTTCCCTCGGCCTTCATCTTCTTGAACGCCGGGCTTTCGGCGAGCTTCAGACGGATCCACAGCGAGACGCCCAACAGAAGGATCGAGACGAGGAACGGAATACGCCAGCCCCAGTCACGGAAAGCTTCTTCGCCGATTATAGAACGCACGCTCAAGATGACCATTAGGCTGAGCAGAAGGCCGACCGTGGCGGTGATCTGGATGAAGGAGGTGTAGAAGCCGCGCTTACCGTGCGGGGCGTGTTCGGCCACATAGGTCGCCGCGCCACCATACTCACCCCCCAGTGCCAGACCCTGAATAAGGCGCATCAGCACCAGTATGATCGGGGCGGCGATACCGATGGCGGCATAGGACGGCAAAAGGCCAACCACGAAGGTGGACAGACCCATCAGCAGCATGGTGACGAGGAAGGTGTTCTTGCGTCCCCACAGGTCACCCATCCGCCCAAAGACGATGGCACCGAACGGCCTGACAGCAAAGCCTGCCGCAAAGGCCATAAGGGCGAAGATGAAGCCTGTGGTTTCGTTCACGCCCGAGAAGAACTGGGCGGAAATAATCGCGGCCAAGGAGCCGTAGAGATAGAAATCGTACCATTCGATGACGGTGCCGACGGACGAGGCCGCAATCACCAGCCGGTCGTTACGACCGACGGTGTGACCATCGCCGTCCGCCCCGTTCAGGGTGCGGTCGGTCATCGGGATATCCCCTTCCTGTGGGGCCGGCTGTGCGCGGCCCTGTTTCCCTATGCGCCTCTGTTTTTAGATCGAGACGTCGATAGGGAGACTGACAGGAAGAACGCGGGTTTGCAGAGTTCGACATTGGTCTAAATCGATGTTTTCCGAAGGCCGCAAACCCGCTGGAATTCTTAGATACCCATGCAGAGGTATTTGATTTCCATGAAGTCTTCGAGGCCGTGGCGGCTGCCTTCGCGCCCCAGACCCGACTGTTTGATACCGCCAAACGGAGCCACTTCGGTGGAAAGGATGCCGGTGTTGATACCGACCATGCCCGTTTCCATACCCTCGGCCACGCGCCAGATGCGGCCGATGTCGCGGCTGTAGAAATAGCCTGCCAGACCGAAGATGGTGTCGTTCGCTAGGGCGATGGCCTCTTCCTCGGTTTCGAACTTCACCACACCGGCCAGAGGGCCAAAGGTCTCTTCACGGCAGATCTGCATGTCCTGCGTCACATCGGCGACGACGGTCGGCTCATAGAAGGTCTGGCCCAGTGCGTGACGCTTGCCACCCGTCAGAATGCGCGCGCCCTTGGACGTGGCGTCCTTGAGATGTTCCTCGACCTTTTCGACGGCCTTCTCGTCGATCAGCGGGCCCATCTGGACGCCTTCGTCCAGACCATTGCCGACCTTCAGCTTCTGAACCGAGGCGCAGAGCTTCTGGACGAACTCCTCATAGACGCCCGCCTGAACATAGAAGCGGTTGGTGCAGACGCAGGTCTGGCCCGAGTTGCGGTATTTGGAGATGGTCGCACCGGCCACGGCGGCGTCGATGTCGGCATCGTCGAAAACGAGGAACGGGGCATTGCCGCCCAGCTCCAGCGACATCTTCTTGATGCTCTCGGCCGACTGGGCCATCAGCTTGCGGCCCACCTCGGTCGATCCGGTAAAGCTGATCTTGCGGACGATCTCGTTGGAGGTCATCTCGCCGCCGATCTCGGAGGCCTTGCCGGTCAGGACGCTGAACAGGCCCTTGGGCAGACCGGCTTCCTCGCCCAGTACGGCCAAGGCTAGTGCGCTAAACGGCGTCTGGGTGGCGGGCTTCAGAACAACCGCACAGCCCGCAGCCAGCGCAGGGCCGATCTTGCGGGTAATCATTGAGGACGGGAAGTTCCACGGGGTAATCGCCCCCACCACGCCGATCGGCTGGCGCAGGGTGATGATGCGTTTGCCGTTGTCGTTGGTCGGGATCACCTCGCCATAGGCGCGCTTACCCTCTTCGGCGAACCATTCGAGATAGGCCGCACCATAGGCGATCTCGCCCTTGGCTTCGGTCAGGCTCTTGCCCTGTTCAAGAGTGAGAAGGCGGGCCAGTTCTTCCTGCTTTTCCATCATCAGGTCGAACCAGCGACGTAGTACCTTGGCGCGCTCGGCGGCGGTCTTGGCCGCCCACGGCTTCATGGCTTTTTCGGCAGCCTCGATGGCGCGGCGGGTTTCTGCGGTGCCCATGTTGGGCACGGTGCCAAGGGTCTCGCCCGTGGCCGGATTGGTGACCTTCAGAGTCTCGCCGTTGTCGGCATCGACCCACTGGCCGTCCAGATAGGCCTGTTGGCGTAAAAAGCGATTCTGACTCATGGCGCACTCCCTATAGTTGGGAGTGAATAAGGGATATCGCTGTTAACGGTTCAAGAGGGTAGGGCGTCTTCGGCCTGTAGAAGTAACCCTGTTTTGATCAGGTCAGAGAGGCTTTCGGCCTCCATCTTCTGCATGACCTTGGCGCGGAACACCTCGACGGTACGCGGGCTGATGTCCAGCGACTGGGCGATGGCCTTGTTGGACTGCCCCTCGATAAGAGCCGATAGAACCTGACTTTCACGCGGAGTCAGGCGCTCGAAACGCTCGCGCGCGAGGGCGGTCTGGCGCTGGTGGTGACCCACTTCGGTCAGGCGTGCCAGCGAGCCGCGCACGCTTTCGATAAGGCGCTGGGGCTCAAACGGCTTTTCGATGAAATCGACCACGCCCTGTTTCATCAGGCTGACGGCCACAGGCACGTCGGCATGAGCGGTGATGACCAGAATGGGCCACGCCGGACCGCGCTGTGCCGTAATGCGGCGGACCACCTCGGCACCGTCGATCTCGGGCATGCGCAGGTCTGTGATGATGCACGCGGTTTCATCTTCCGGCATGGCGCGGAAGAAATCCGCACCGCCGGCGAATGCGCGGCAGCGTATGCCCTGACTGCGCAACAGCGTGACCAGAGAGTCTCGCATTGCGGCATCGTCATCAATGATGAAAACGGACGGAGTCATTCCTCAGCATCCATGCTGGCAGTCGAAAGATTGAAGGAAAAACGGGCCCCTCCCCAGCGGGAAGTGCCGACACGTAAATTGCCCCCATGGCTTTCCACAATAGTCCGTGTGACGGAAAGGCCAAGCCCCATGCCGCCGG
Source organism: Pseudomonadota bacterium (assembly GCA_023436945.1). Lineage (GTDB taxonomy): Bacteria > Pseudomonadota > Alphaproteobacteria > Caulobacterales > Caulobacteraceae > Brevundimonas. The sequence continues at coordinate 5,265 of JAEZHG010000164.1, forward strand.
ATTTGGTGGTGGTCATGGGCGTAAAGACACGCTCGACCTGATCGGGGGCGATGCCGGGGCCGCTGTCCTCGACCGCGATCTCGTAGATCATGTCCGAAATAACGCGGCCTGTAATCAGAACCTTGGAGTTGTCAGGGCTGGCCTCGACAGCATTTCGCACCAGATTGACCAGAGCCTGCTGGAACTGGATGCGGTCCATACGCACCATGTCGGGGGAGTCGATGTCCACCGAGATGGTCACCTGCTTTTCCTGTCCGGTCAGGGTCAGGATCGGCAGAACATCCTCGACCACACGGCGCACCTTTTCAGGGGATAGGGTGCGCATCTCCATGTTCAGTAGCTCGCGCATCCGGCGGATGATCAGTCCGGCACGAAGCATCTGGGCCTTGGCAAGATCGGAGGTGCGAAGCGCGCTTTCCCCCAAGGGGCCTGCGCGTTTCATGTCTTCCTGTGCGGCGTAGAGATAGGAGGCTGCAGCCCCAAGCGGCTGGTTCAGTTCATGCGCCAGCGTGGCCGCCATCTCGCCCAGCGAGTTCAGCCGCCAGACCTTGTTGAGTTGCGAATGAAGCTCGCGCGCCTGCGCATCGGCAGCCTGTCGCGGACCAAGGTCTGTCAGGCGCAGCAGTGGCCCCTGCGGCGAGTGCTCCAGCCAGATATCAATCGGGGTGGAAGGCTTGTTGGCGCGCAAAACCTGCCAGTCACCCGTCGGGCAGGTGACGGGACCTGATGGAGCCTCGGCGCTGGCAAAGGCTTGGAAATCGAAGCCCTCGACCATTTCATCGAACATGCGCCCCTCGATCTGGCTGCGCTTTAGCGCAAACAGTTCGTCGCAGGCGTCGGAGGCGCGGATGATGCGGCCCTGTTCATTCAGAAGCAGGATGGGGACGGCATCCAGCAAAGTATTCAGCACCACGGCCTCGGTCTGCATGAACAGGCCATGGGTTCCGTACTGCGGGCCGATATGGCGTCGCGAGGCGAGCGCCACAGCCATGGCCGTGACGCCTGTCAGAAAGGCCGTGTTTGCAGACAGTTTGCCGTCAAGAAACAGAAGAATCAGTCCGCCAATCATGAATGACATACTGATGATCAGCGGGCGCCAGCCGCCGATCTGTCCACAGACCAGCGCGGCAAGAACAATAAATACCGGCTGTACGGGATCGGGTATTAACCCTGATCCGACAAGTAAAAGGCCGATCCCCATACTGAGAACAGCGATCAGGCTGCGGCTCCAGCTTCCGGTCTGATGGTGGCGCACTTGAACGGGCAGGGGCGGTATCTCGCGTTGGCGGATACGCTGGCCGCGCTTGTCAGTGCTGGATTCAGACGCGCCGAAGGCTTTGTCCATGGGTTTGACTGTTCGCTGTCTTGCAGTGGCGGCAAGCCGGACTGCTTGGGGGAATGGGCTGAGTTTGTCTTTAGCCCGTAGCGCGATCAAGCCAGCTTCACCATTCAATGCAAATTAAATAACGAGGGTATATTGTTTACCTCGTTAAAGCGAAAAAAAGCGAACAACTACAGTTCGGTAAGGATTTGAGCTTAGCAGTATAGGGGATTCTGCGTACGGCTAGGTTTACCGAAACCTTCGTTTGTATCGGCAGAAGATCAGTCAACTTTGCCGAGGTGTGAATGATCCTCCCCATGCGATTCTCAGCGCTTCATAATGAACCGCAGAACGCACTGCGTGCTGTCGACGCTCCAGTATGGAGTGCGCGAGCCATGCCGCATGAGGACATTACAACCCGGTATCAGTCACAGGGGGAGCAGGCTTTCGGCCTGATCTGTGGCGTTTTATCTTCAGGGGTTGCGTAATGCTGAGTGCTCTTAACAACATGAGAATCCAGCAGAAGCTGGTTGTCACCTTTGGTGCCGTGGTGGCGGCCATTGTTGTGATGGGCGGTTGCGTGTTCTGGGGCGTTAACGGCCTAGAGAAAGTCCGCGCAGAGGTTGTTGAGGCCGCTGCAGTCCAGAGCGCTGTCCGCAATGCCCAGCTGCACATGGCCCGTCAGGATGCCACGCTGCGTGCCTATGTGATGAAGCGTGACCCGGCCGCTATAGATGCTGTCAGCGAGCATCGCCGTGCCTTCAACGAAAGCCTCGACAAGGTCAGCAGCCTGAACCCCTCGCTGCAACCGAAGGTCGAGGAAGCCCGCGCCGGTGTCGAGCAATGGTTCGAGGCCGTCGCTGTGCACGGTGTCGGCCTGACCAATATGGCTGACTACGACAACGGCGAAATGCTGGAGAGCGTGAACAAGACGCTGGCCGACATGGTCTCGGCCCAGAGCGCCGATGTGCGCAAAATGGCTGATCGTCAGCAGTCGCTGACCACCATGGTGCGCATCACTATGATCGCAGGCACCCTTCTGGCTCTGCTGATTGCCGGCCTATCGGGTCTGTGGCTTACCAAGGGTGTAGCCAATCCGCTGGTGAACGTCGCGTCTGTCATGCGTCGTCTGGTCAATGGCGACACGGCAGTCACCGTTTTGGGGGCGGACCGCAAGGACGAGGTCGGCCAACTGGCTGCGGCTGTCGAGCATTTCAAACAGACCACCCTCGAGAAACAGACTGCCGAAGCGCGTAGCGCGGCCCTGCAGAAGAAGGCCGAGGAAGATCGTGCCGCTCTTGATGCACAACGTGCTGAAGAGACCCGTCAGGATATGATCGCCATCAATGCCCTGTCGGAAGGCCTAGAGCATCTGGCCAAGGGTGACCTGACGTGGCGCATCGAGACGCAGGTCTGGCACAAGGCCCAGCGTCTGAAAGACAATTTCAATGCCGCGATGGAGCGCCTCGAGAAGGCGGTTACGCTGGTCAATAATAATGCCTCGTCGATCCATACGGGCGTGGGCGAAATCTCGTCGGCCTCTGACGACCTGTCGCGCCGTACCGAGCAGCAGGCTGCCACTCTGGAAGAGCAGTCTCTTAAACACATCTGACGCTGCCGACGAAT
>JAEZHG010000210.1 GCA_023436945.1 Pseudomonadota bacterium
ACGTGGCCGAGGCCGAGGGCGTCCACCCTGGCGGCGTTCACCTCGAAATGACCGGCCAGAATGTCACCGAATGCCTCGGTGGTGCCCTGCCCGTCACCGAGGACGATCTGTCGAGCCGCTATCACACCCACTGTGACCCGCGTCTCAATGCCGATCAGGCTCTGGAACTGGCCTTCCTCGTGGCCGAGCGCCTGAAGGCTGGCCGTCAGGCCCGCTCGGAAGCTGCGTGACCCGATTGCATGACCGATACCAGTAACGAAGACGTCCGCCCCGCGCGCATCTCCTATCAGGGTGCGCCGGGGGCTTTCAGTCACGAAGCCTGTATAGATCTGAGGCCATGGGACATTCCCGTGGCCTTTGAAACCTTTGAGGGGGCCATCGAGGCTGTCCTCACAGGCGATTGTGATCTGGCTCTTATACCGCTGGAAAACACCACGGTCGGCACTGTGGAGCCTGCTGCAACGCTCGTTCGCGAGGCCAAGCTTGAACCGCTGACCGAGGCTTGGCGCCCGATCCGCCACGCTCTGCTCGGGCTTCAATCGGCGCGTTTGTCGGACATCAAAACCGCAGAAAGCCACCCCATCGCGCTACAGCAGTGCACCCAAAGCCTTGCCTCATTGCGCATTGAACCCGTTGTCGTTTTCGATACGGCGGGCGCAGCGCGCGACGTCGCTTCGGCAGGTGATATCACCCGCGCCGCCGTCGCTCCGGCCCGTGCGGCAGAGGTTTACGGACTTCAAATCCTTCGCAACGATCTTCAGGATTTCAGCGACAACCGCACACGTTTTGTGCTTTTAGCGCCGCCCAAAGGTTGACCGCGCATATTTTTTGCGGCTTATAACCCGCACCGGATCACTTCCGATCCAGAAACCGGACCCGAAAATGTCGTCTTCGAACGCACAATTCGTCCTTGAAACCGCTTCGTTCGAAGTGGCCGGTTTCTATTATGGCTTTAGCTTTTACGGCTTTCGATACGCCGGCTGAGGCGTCTGGGCACCACTAAACCCCTGACAGCTTCTCCGGCGACCGTCTCTTCCCAGAGCGGCACTGCGCCTCGTCGCGTCTCCTCCCATCGAAATACCCGCATTCTTATAAAGCTAAAGTTCCATGTCCGCCGACACCCTGACCAAAATCCTGCCCGCAGAAGTGACCGAAATGACCGCCGAACAGATGGCGCTGTCTGCGCTGCGCGAAGAAATCGACTCTATCGACGACCAGATCCTCGAACTGTTCGAGCGCCGTCTGGCCATCGCTGCACAAGTGGGTAAGGCCAAGGATGCCCCGACCGGTCCGCACACCAAGTTGCGCCCTGATCGCGAACAAGCCGTTCTTGGCCGCCTGACCGCCAAGGCCCAACCGGAAAACAAGGAAGCCGTCTCGGCGCTTTGGCGCGAGATCGTTGGCTGGGGCCTGGCCCGTCAGGGTCGCCTTCAGGTTCAGGTCTATGCCCCGATTGACGGCGCACGCGCCATGGACGCCGCCCGCACCCGCTTCGGTGCCGCTGCCGATATCCGCGTGGTCTACGATGCCCAAACCGCTCTGTCGCACGCCGCAGAGGGTAAAGGCGTTTCTGTCCTGTCCATCAATGGTGATGACGCATGGTGGATTGGCCTCCGCAAGGAATGGTCGATGCTGAGCGTCTTCGAGGGCTTCGGCCCGGGCGACACCCCGACCTCGCTGGCCGTGGGCAAGATCGATCCGCCTGCCCTGCCTTCGGGCCGCCGCGTGGTGGTTTCAGTGGGTGGCGAGGCCGGTGACGGCTCGGGCGCTCGCCGCTGGGGCCTGAACAACCACCATGGCTGGACGCTGTCCCTGACAGATGCCGATCTGACCGTCGGCGATCATGAAGGTTGCGTCGGCGCGATTGTCTGATCGTTAACCGTGTCGCAAGGCGGTGGCGGGACAATGTGCAACCATGTCCCGCTCCTCTTACTTCATCGCTGTTTCGGCCTTCGCCCTCGCCCTGTCTGGCTGTGACACCGGCGGTTCCGCTGAAGGCACGCGTTACCAGCAGTGGGCGCAAACGGTCTCGACCATCCCGCTCGATCCTGCCACGGGCCAGACTGAAGCCCCGCAAAGCCGGATTGCGTTGGAGCCTGCCCACGAAAAGTCCTCCAACAAGGCATTACGGGTCGAGCTTATGACCCCGCACCAGCTTTGGGATGCACGGAACGGACCGTTGAAAGTGCCGACCATGGAGGTTCTTGAAAACATCTCGCCGACCGAGATGGTCAGAACCGCCGTTGCCGTCGCCAATCCTTCGCCACAGCCGTCTGAAGAGCGCGCCTCCGCAAACATAAATGCGGCCACTGCGACCAAGCTGATCCAGCTCGGTGCCTATTCCAGTGAACAGGCCGCCCGTCATGCATGGCAACGTGTCCAGTCTTCTGTCGGGCCAGCGCAGTCCTCGGGGCTGGAGCCAAGATTTGAAACCGTCGAGGTGTCCGGACGCCAGCTTGTACGGCTTCGTGTCGCTACAACCGACGATCAGGCCCGCAGCCTTTGCCAGGC
>JAEZHG010000195.1 GCA_023436945.1 Pseudomonadota bacterium
TAGGCAATCATACCGCGCGACATCTGGGGCGCGTCATAGGCGGCACCCTTGCGGATTTCGGCTTGAATCTCTTCTGCGCTCTGGAAGCCGCCGGCCTTGATCGTGTTCAGGTCGCGGACGAACGACACATAGACAGAGGCCGCTTCGGCAACGCTCTGGTTCAGGGCGATCGCGGGCGCAGGGGCGGGCGGCGGCGGAGGCGGCGGGGCCTCGGGTTCCGGCGTGGCGCAGCTGGCGACAAGTGCGGCAGCGGCCAGAGACGCGATAGCCAGTCCGCGTTTACGGACCGACTGCGGGAGGTGAGCCTGACGTGGGGCAACCATGGACATCGGCGGGCTTCCCTTGACTTTAAAGACTGGGAAAGAGGCGTGGGGGACGCCTCTCTCTGGGGGAGATCAAAGCCGACTATTCGCCAGAAAAATGGTTAGCCGAACATTAATCGAAGAGCTTTGAAACGGATTCTTCATTGGCGATGCGTCGGATCGCTTCACCAATCAGGGGGGCAACGCTGACACGGCGGATTTTGTTGCAACCCAGAACCGCATCCGGTTGTTCGATGGAATCGGTGATCACCAGTTCCTTCAGCGGGCCGTTCTGGACGCGGTCCACAGCAGGGCCCGACAGAACGCCATGGCTGATATAGGCCGAAACCTCGGTGGCACCCTGTTTGATCAGGGCCTCGGCGGCGTTGACCAGCGTTCCGCCCGAATCGACGATATCGTCGAACAGGATGCAGCTGCGACCATTTACATCACCGATGATGTTCATGACTTCCGACATGCCCGGCTCTGGACGGCGCTTGTCGACGATAGCCAGATCGACATCGAGACGGTTGGCCAGTGAGCGGGCGCGAACCACGCCGCCAACGTCCGGCGACACGATCATCACGGCATCGCGCGGCTTGGTCTCTTTGATGTCCTGCGCCAGCACCGGCATGGCGACGAGGTTATCGGTCGGAATGTCGAAGAAGCCCTGAATCTGTCCTGCGTGCAGGTCCATGGTCAGGACGCGGTCTGCGCCGGAACGCTCGATCAGGTTGGCGACCAGCTTGGCCGAGATCGGGGTGCGGCCACCGGTCTTACGATCCTGACGGGCGTAGCCGAAATAGGGCATGACGCAGGTGATGCGGCGGGCCGAGGCGCGGCGCAGGGCGTCAACCATGATGAGCATTTCCATCAGGTTGTCGTTGGCCGGTGCGCTGGTCGACTGGATGATGAAGACATCCTCGCCGCGCACATTCTCCTCAATGGCGGTGAAGACCTCGTTATCCGCAAATCGCTTGACCGTTGCCTTGGTCAGCGGTGCATCGAGGTGGTTGGCAATCGCTTGTGCCAACGTCCGGTTCGAATTGCCTGCCAGCAGCTTCATGACCGGTCATCCTTTCGCCGTGTTCGGGCCTGCACATTCGCAGCCCTTAGATATGTTGCGGGGTCTCTAGGTCACGAAGTGACTCGCATCAACCCGCGTTTCCGTGATTTCCGCGCATTGGCATCCCGTTGTGCGCTGTTATAGAGAAGGCGAAGGGTGAGCGATGCAGATGTGCATCAATCGTCCGGTACAAAAACGAGGTCGCTCTTGCCTGCAATCCTGTCCCGCTCCGGTCTGCTTCGTTCTGGCCAGTCCCGTTCCGGTCTTTCGTTCCGCTCGGGTATGATGCTGATGGGTGTCGCTGCTGCGGCCCTGACACTGTCTGCTTGCGCCGGAAACAAGCCGCGCCAGCGTCTGGCCTATGAGGAACGCCCCGTCGAGGCGCTCTACAACACTGGCTACCAGCGCCTTCAGTCGAAGCGCTGGAATGACGCCATCGACTATTTCCAGGAAGTTGAACGCCAGCACCCCTATTCCGAGTGGGCACGCCGCGCGATTCTGATGCAGGTCTATGCCTTCTATCAGAACAACGCCTATCAGGACGCCAATGCGGCGGCTGACCGGTTCATCGCCCTGTTCCCCGGTAACCCGTCCGCAGCCTATGCCTTCTATATGAAGGCGATCTGCAACTTCGAGCAGATCGTGGATGTGGGCCGTGACCAAGGCTATGCCGAGGCAGCCCTGACGGGCCTGCGCGATGTGGTCCGCCGCTATCCGAACTCGCCCTATGCGACGGACGCGCGCGTGAAGATCGACATGGTCAATGACCAGCTGGCCGGTAAGGAAATGGCTGTTGGCCGTTACTACCAGCGCGCCAACCAGCCGATCGGTGCGATCAACCGCTACAAGACCGTGATCGAGAATCAGGACTTCCAGCGCACATCGCACACGCCGGAAGCGCTTTACCGTCTGGTGGAAGTGAACCTGCAACTGGGCCTGCGTGACGAAGCCGTCCGCAACGCTTCGGTTCTCAGCCACAACTTCCCGGGAAGCCCTTGGTATGCCGAGGCCTTCGCGCTTCTGACCGAACAGGGCCAGCGCCCGGAGGTCGAGCCGACCGGCAAGCGTGCGTCGTGGCTGCGTCGCATCATTCCGGGCGCTTCGAACAACTGATTGTCCATACAATTCAACAACTGGAACGCAGAGTGTGTAAAAAGCCTCTGCGTTCTTGTTATGTTTCGGGCTAGGGTCGCTCCGTAGAACACGAATCAAATCGATCCATGCTCACCACACTTTCTATTCGCGACGTTGTACTGGTCGATGCGCTCGATCTGGATGTCCAAGACGGCCTGACCGTCCTGACCGGCGAAACCGGCGCGGGTAAATCCATTATTCTGGACGCATTGGGTCTGGCGCTGGGCGCGCGGGGTGATGCAGGGCTTGTGCGCCACGGGGCGAAACAGGCCATTGCGACCGCTGTGTTCAGCGTGCCGAACGACCCTTCGCTTCTGGAACTGCTGGAAGAAAAAGGTTTCGAGGCCAAGGCAGGCGAGGAGTTGATCCTGCGCCGTATCCTGTCAGTCGATGGCCGTTCCAAAGCCTATATCAATGACCAGCCCGCCGGTGTGACGGCTCTGCGCGAGATCGGCTCTCTGCTGGTCGAGGTTCATGGCCAGCACGAGACAGTCGGCCTGCTGGACTGGAAGACGCACCGAGCATCGCTGGATAGCTATGGCGGCCTTCAGCCCCAGTTGTCGGCGGTGGCCGAGGCGGCGCGTAAGCTGAAAGAGGCCGAGGCACGCCTGGCGGACCTGATGGCCGAGGCCAAGGACGCAGCTGCCCGCGCCGAAGAGATTTCCAACAACCTTGCCGATCTAGACGCTCTCGATCCGAAAGAGGACGAAGAGACCGAACTGGCAGGTGATCGCGCCGTTCTGGGTGCGGCTGAAAAGGCTTTGGCGGACCTGGCCGATGCCCGCACGCAACTGGGCGGTGACAAGCTGTCCCAACGTTTGAGCGCGGCACTGCGCGCCGTCGAGCACGCCCGCACGCGGGCAGGGCAGGCGGGCATCGAGGGCGACCATCCGGTCATCAAGAGCCTGTCGGACGCAGTGGATGCTATCGACCGCACCATGGTCGAGGCTATGGAGGCGATTGCGGCTGTCGATGCGGCTGCGGATGCCTTTGATTTCGAACCGGGCCAGTTGGACAAGACCGAAGAGCGCCTGTTCGCCCTTCGCGCCACGGCCCGCAAGCTGCACACGACCGTCGATGCCCTGCCGTCCCTGCGGATCAAGCTGCGAGAGCAACTGCGCCTGATCGAGAACGGCGAGGAAGCGCTGGCCAATGCCCGTCGCGAGACGGCAGAGGCCGCCCAGCACTATGACATTGCCGCCGAGTTCCTGACCTCGGCCCGCGAGGCGGCGGCAGAGCGCCTGACGGCTGCGGTCATGGCCGAGCTTGGTCCGCTGAAGCTGGAGCGTGCGCGTTTCCGCGTGTCTATCGAACCCATCGAGGGGCGTCGCGGTCCGGAAGGGCGCGAGAACATCCGCTTCCAGGTCTCGACCAATACCGGCACGGACTTTGGTCCGCTGGACAGTGTGGCTTCGGGCGGCGAACTGGCGCGTTTTGCACTGGCGATGAAGGCGGCTCTGGCCAGCCGTGAGGACATGGTCCAGCCGGTGATGATCTTCGACGAGGTGGATCAGGGCGTCGGTGGTGCCGTCGCCGAGGCGGTTGGTGGGCGCTTGAAGCGTCTGGCCCATGGCGCTCAGGTGCTGGTGGTGACACATAGTCCGCAGGTTGCGGCGTGTGGCCATACCCACTGGAAGATCCGCAAAACCGACAAGGACGGCATGACCACCTCTACGGTCGAACCTCTGGACGAGACGGCGCGACTGGAAGAAATCGCCCGTATGCTGTCCGGTGCCGAGGTTACCGACGAGGCGCGTGCTGCTGCAAATCGCCTGATCGGCTAAAGTTGAAACTCGGCCAACGGCGGTCTGCCTTTTCGCTGCCGCAGTCTGGGACTAGAGGCGCCTCATGCCACTTCACATGATCAAACTTGCCGTCGGCGTCCCGGATGTCGAATGGTTGGAAAAGCGCGCCTCGAAGGGCGTGCCATTGGTGGTTCACACCCGCATGACGCCTAAGCGTGGGCCGGAAATGGAAGACGGCGGATCGCTCTATTGGGTGGTCAAGGGCTCGATTATGGCCCGCCAGCCGATCATGGACATCTCCACTATCGGCGAAGGCCGCGACAGCCGCTGCGAAATCACGCTGGAGCCCAAGGTTATCCGCGTGTCGCCCACGGTGCGCCGTGCGTTTCAGGGTTGGCGTTATCTGGAACAGAAGGATGTTCCGGTCGATCTGGACGAGATAGACGCTGGCGAGACGCCGCCCGAACTGGCCGCCATGTTGCGGGATCTGGGCGCGTGGTAAGCGGCATCTAGAGCTGTCCTAGTCCACCCACATTTCTATTATTACACGGAAGCGCCCGACGCGTTTCCGTTCTCCCCTGTCAAACGGACCAAACCGTTGTTTAGCGCTGCCCATAAACAAACACTGAAAGACCTTCTGACCCTTGCGTGGCCTGTTGTGCTGGCCCGCGTGGGTATCATGACCATGGGTCTGACGGATGCCATCGTGGTGGGGCATCATTCCTCTACTGAACTGGCCTATCACTCGCTGGCTTGGGCACCGACCTCGATCATCCTGACCACGGCTGTGGGCCTGATGATGGGCGTTCAGGTGATGACTGCCCGTATGCGCGGGGAGGGCCGTCATGACGAGGTGGGCGCGGTACTGCGTCGCGGTTTTGTCTATTCGCTGCAACTGGGTGTAGCGGCACTGGTACTGCTGGCTCTGGCGGGGCCGCTACTGCTGCCGCGTCTGGGTTTTGAGGATGGACTAGGCGAGGGTGCGGCCCTTCCGCTGGTCATCTTTGCCCTGTCGATGCCGTTCTACCTGATCTCGGTTGCGGCCCAGTTCTTCCTTGAGGGGCTGGGCAAGCCCAAGCCGGGCATGTGGGCGATGTGGATCGCCAATATCGTCAACATCGCCCTGAACATCGTGCTGGTGCCGGATATGCTGGGCCTTGGCGTCCATGGTGCAGCGGCATCGGCGTGGGCGACCTTTGGTGCGCGTGCGGCTCTGGTCGTGTTCCTTGTCATCTACATCCTGCGTATGCCGGAAGCGAAAGCATGGGGCCTGTTCAGCAAGCCCAAGCGCGACCGCGTGACCGAGCGCGAGCAGGTCAAGGTCGGCCTTGGTGCCGGTGCCTCGAACTTCATCGAAGTGGGGGCCTTTGCCGCCATGACGATTGCAGCAGGTCTTCTGGGTGCCAACCAGACCGCAGGCTGGGCCATTGTGATCAACACCTCGGCCATCGTTTTTATGCTGCCGATGGGTCTGTCCTCGGCCACGGCTGTGCTGGTGGGCAAGGCCTATGGCGCGGGCGACCATGAGGGCGTGAAGCGGGCAGGCTGGATCGGCATGGGCGTGGTGGCTGTGCTGGCCACGATTGTCGGTATTTTCATCTGGCCGACGGCGCACCTGATTACGGGTGCATATACGAACGACATGGCGGTGCTGGCCATTGCGGCTCCGGCACTGGCGCTGGCGACCTTCTTCTTCGTGGCGGACGCTGTTCAGGTGGTTGCCGCCCACGCCAACCGTTCGGCGGGCGATGTGATGATGCCGACCATCATGCACTTCGTTTCCTATGGCGTGGTGATGATTCCGCTGGGCTTCCTTCTGGCCCCGAGCATGGGCGTGAATGGTCTGGTGACGTCGGTTATTGTGGCCAGCCTGATCTCGGGCGTGCTGCTGGGCGTGCGTTTCCACATCATTTCCAAGCGTGCTGCGCGCACTTCGCACCAAGCGATAGGGTGACGCGGCGCGAAAGCGTCTCTATATCCCAAGCCTTACTCAAGTTTAGTGGAAGATCATGGCCCGTATCCTCATCACCTCGGCGCTGCCCTACATCAACGGCATCAAGCACCTTGGGAATCTGGCCGGGTCTATGTTGCCCGCCGACATCTGGGCGCGTTTCAAGCGCGCTGAAGGCCATGATGTGCTGTTCATCTGCGCCACCGACGAGCACGGCACACCAGCCGAACTGGCTGCCGCTGCTGCCGGTCAGGACGTCCAGACCTATTGCGACGAGCAGCACCTGATCCAGAAGAAGGCCGGTGAGGCTTTCGGCCTGAGCTATGACTGGTTCGGCCGTTCCTCCAGCCCGCAAAATCGCGCCCTGACGCAGCACTTCTGCGCCGCTCTGGAAAAGAACGGCCTGATCGAAGAGCGCGTGGATCGTATGATCTATTCGATCGACGATGGCCGCTTCCTGCCGGACCGCTATGTCGAAGGCACGTGCCCGCACTGCAAGTTCGAAAAGGCGCGTGGTGACCAGTGCGACAACTGTGGTCGCCTGCTGGACCCGACCGACCTGATCAATCCCTATTCGTCGGTTTCGGGCAGCCGTAATCTGGAAGTGCGCGACACCCGCCACCTGTACCTGCTGCAAACCAAGGTCGAGCCGCAGATCCGCGAGTGGGTCAACAGCAAGACCGACTGGCAACCGCTGGCCAAGTCCATTGCCAACAAGCACCTTGATGAAGGTCTGATCGACCGTGGCATCACCCGCGACCTGTCGTGGGGCGTTCCGGTGGTGGGTCCTGACGGTGGCCCGCGTCCGGGTATGGAAGGCAAGGTCTTCTATGTGT
>JAEZHG010000276.1 GCA_023436945.1 Pseudomonadota bacterium
GGACTTTTTTCGGCAGCGAGAAGCCGTGGTCGCGAACGACCGGACCGAAAGCGCGCGAACCACCAACGAACTGCGGTGCACGGCGCGAACCGTGACGAGCGCCGCCGGTGCCCTTTTGCTTGTACATCTTCTTACCCGTACGAGAGTTCTCGTTGCGGGTTTGAACCTTGTGCGTGCCAGCGCGACGCTTGGCCAGCTGCCAGTTCACGGTACGGGCCAGCAGGTCGCCGCGGATGTCGGTCAGGCCGAAGACGGCATCCGACAGTTCCACGTCGCCAGCAGCCTTGCCGTCGAGTTTGATGACAGAGAGTTTCATTACGCTTCACCGCCTTCGTTGGCTTCCACAGCCGGAACTGCAGCAGCTTCGGTAGCAGCCGACTTGATAGCACCCGGGAACGGGGCTTCTGCCGGACGAGCCTTCTTCACAGCGTCAGTGACCTTGAGGTAGGTGCCGTCGTGGCCCGGGACAGCGCCCTTGACCAGGATCAGACCACGCTCAGCGTCAACGCGAACAACGGTGAGGTTCTGTTGGGTGACAGTTTCCTGACCCAGGTGACCAGCCATCTTCTTACCCGGGAACGTACGGCCCGGATCTTGGCGGTTACCAGTCGAACCGTGCGAACGGTGCGAAACCGACACACCGTGAGTGGCACGCAGACCGCCGAAGTTCCAACGCTTCATCGCACCGGCAAAACCTTTACCGATGGTGAGGCCTTGGACATCGATCTTCTGACCTGCAACAAAGTGATCTGCCGACAGTTCGGCGCCCACTTCAAGCAGAGCATCCTCGTTCACGCGGAACTCGGTCACGTATGCCTTAGGTTCAACTTGTGCCTTCGCGAAAGCTTCGCGTTGCGGCTTGGCCGTATTTTTGGCCTTCTTGGTGCCAGCGCCCAGTTGGAGCGCGACGTAACCGTCACGTTCCTTGGTACGTTGGCCGACGACTTGGCAGCCGTCGAGCTGGAGTACAGTGACCGGTACGTGTGCGCCGTCATCGGCGAACACGCGGGTCATACCCAGCTTCTTGGCGATCACGCCCGTGCGCATCGGATCCCGCCTCTTCTTTCTTTTTAGATCTTGATCTCGACGTCCACGCCAGCCGACAGATCGAGCTTCATCAGCGCGTCTACGGTCTGGGGAGTGGGGTCGACGATATCGAGCACGCGTTTGTGCGTGCGGATTTCAAACTGCTCGCGCGACTTCTTGTCGACGTGCGGCGAGCGGTTCACGGTAAATTTCTCGATCAGGGTCGGCAGCGGGATCGGACCACGAACGGTCGCGCCCGTGCGCTTAGCGGTGTTGACGATTTCGCGCGTCGAGAAGTCGAGGACGCGATGATCGAAGGCCTTGAGCCTGATGCGGATGCTTTGATCCATATCGGTTGTTATTCCCATGCGGCCGGAGCCGCGTCCCTGTGAACCATTTCAAAGACCGAAGCCTCGGGGCAGAAACCCCAGGGAACGCAAATCCGCAAAAACGAACGGCCCACGCAGTAACCTGCCTGAGCCAGAAAATCCCAAAGAAGCTCTAAAAAGAACAGTACCTTAGGTCGTCCCTGCGGACCGCGTTTGCACCCGAAAGTGCACAGCCGGTCCAACAAGAGTGGGCCTTATGCCTGTTGATTCACTTCGCGTCAAGCGCTGAATTGCCCGCCACCATTGGGTTTGAGGCCTATAGACCATTGGCGAACATCGTGAGGCAAAGAGGTCAAAAAAGGGGCAAGACAAGCCCCCACCCCACCCTTTTCCACAACCTCTGGCAGCCCTCGCAGAGGCCGCCTGACGGCTTCTTAATTGCGGATCAGGTTCAAAACTGCTCCAGCAGACTTGCCGCTGTGCGTCCCGTTAACGGCCGATTAAGACCTAAGGCCGTTGAGGCTTTATCATGGCGCTATGCAATAGAATGTCGCATTTCAGCGTTTGATAACCAAATCTTCGCCTGAATGAGTGATTTTTGAGCAACAACAACCTTGGCAGCAGCGTTTAATGACATATTCGTTACAGCGAGACCGCAAGCTACGCCTTATCTGAGCGCTCCCACGCCGTGACCCCCTCTAGGCGTGAAGAAGTCTCTAAAGGACAACAGTTATGAAGACCGTGTTTTTCGCCTCGGCCGCAGCTGCCGCTCTGATCGCCGCTCCGGCTTTCGCACAAGACACCGCCGGTTCGGTTGGCGTTTCCTACCAGTACAACGAAGCCGACATGGGCTCGGTTAAGGGCATCGACGCCGAAACCTTCGCCATCGACGGCGTTGTCGCTACCCCGATCTTCGGTGACTGGACCGTCACCGCTGCTGCTAACGTTGCGAACACCGAAGGCGACTTCGCCAAGAGCGAAACCACCCTGTCGGGTTCGGTTGCCCTGACCAAGATGGTCGGCACCTACCGTCTGGGCGGCTTCTACGCTGCTGACGAGTTCGACGGCCGCACCGTCACCACCTTCGGTGCTGTCACCCAGAAGTATTTCGACCAAGCCACCGTCACCGGCGTCGTTTCGTACAGCAACGTCGACATGCAAGATACCTGGGCAGTCAAGGCTGATGCAGCCTACTACGCTACCCCGGCTCTGCGTCTGAACGCTGGCCTCGGCTACAGCAACGTCGACAACAAGTACATCGACCTCGAATACGTCTCGGCCACCATCGGTGCCGAGTACCAAATCGCAGCTTCGCCGTACTCGGTGTTCGGTTCGTACACCTACACCGACTCTGACGACCTGGCTCTGGAAGACAACGGCATCAAGATCGGTGTCCGCTACAACTTCGGCGGCAACCTGCAAGCCCGCGACCGCGCTGGCGCTGGTCTGGGCCTGTAATCTAGGCCAACCGCTTCGGATGAAGCGTCCCTGAACAAGAGAGAAGCCCCGCCGGATCACTCCAGCGGGGCTTTTTCTTGGACTAGCGCTCGGGGCTATTGGTTGTGGATGCGGATGGCACCGACCCCGACGATGCGGCGGTTGACGTTACCGGTCACCCGATCAACCTCGATATTGCCCGCCCCCATGATCGAGGCATCAAGATCGCGCACCGTGCCAGCAAATCGGATCGTGCCACTGCCGGCCACGCGCGCTTTCAGCGAACCGATACGGCCTTCGTTGATGTCCACATTGCCGGATCCACCAACCCTCACATCCACATCACCACGCACTTCGCCGACCACGACGTTGCCAGAGCCGCCGATATTGATGTTCAGGTCCTCAATCCGAGTGGCCCGTACCGTACCCGAGCCGCCAATATTCAGTTGCATGTTGCGGGTCGTGCCCGTCCAAACATTGCCCGAGCCGCCGATAGACACCGTCACCGTGTCGCGGACGTTGCCGATAACCCAGCCACCACAGCCGCCCGTATAGATGTCGACATTGTCCGCGCCGCGCGCCACCGAGCCATATACAGCGCCATTGGTGTTTATCGAGGCGTTACGCGGTCCTTTGATGATGATCAGCGGCACATCATTGACATCCACCGTCCCTACACCGCGCACCGTGACCCTAGCGTTGGCTCCGGGAGACGAAGGAGCTTCGGTACCTGCGCGATTGCTGTTGCAGCTACCGATGCGGTTGCGACCGCTCAGCTGCCCGTCAATCTTCACATTGCGACCGTTACGGCTGACACGCAGTGGAGGCAGATTGGTGCGGCCTTCCTCGACGACGCTCACCTCGATGTCCGAACGGTTCTCCACGCGATAGATCACGCGAGCGACCGCATTATCGATCTCGACGCTTTGGGCGTAGGCTTCGCCCGAGAAACCCGCCACCGCCAGAGCCAGAGCTACGCCTGAAATCTTGACCACCATAATCCTGCTCCTGTCGTCACAGCTTATCTGTTGAGGACAGGTTGATGCGATACGGGCCACAAGTCAGTTTAAAAGGGCGTAATGACCTATTTGTAAGGTTCAACCCGCCTAGATCGCGCGCGCACCGCTGCTGGCGTCGGCCTCGAAGGTCCGCTCTATATGGGCGATCTTACTGGTCATTACGCCCGTGCGACGCAGCACCAGAGACAGCCCCCAGCGAAGCGCCAAGGCTGTCCTGCCCATGGTGTCCGTAAAGCGCGGCTTCATGCCCTTTTTACGCAAGACCGCATGGGTAAACAGCGCGCCATTGCGCCAGCGCGACTCCCAGGTCTGATAGTCCATCGACAGCGAGACACAGAAAGCATCAAGGTTCTCAACGCGGTGCGGCGCATAGAGCGGCCACGCCAGTGCCTCACCCGGCATCAGGTCATAGACAGTCGCGTCCCGCTCGAAGTCCAGACTGTAAGGCAGTTCCTCGGTCGTCTGTTTGGCGACGATCTGCTCCATAGCCTCTTCCGGCAGATGCGCCTCGTCGCCCGGATAGACAAAGACCCGCTTGGTGCCGCGCATATGGAACAGGATTACACCCGCAGCATCGAAATGATAAGGCACACGGGTCTTGGGTGACGAAATGATAAGCTGGCCGGAACGCTTGACCGCGTGCAGTCCCCTGTAAACTTCGGCCACATCCTCGAAATTGTCCGAGGCCGCGTCCCAAAGCTCCGGCCATCCCTGCTCGACCTTGCGCAGATTGACCCATAGCTCGCCATTGCGAATGGCCGAGATAAGCTCATCTCCCGACAGCTTGCCACGAACACCCGTCTTAAGGACGTGCTGGCCCTGATCATCGAAGCTGTACTGGTTGATGTCCATCAGTTCTGCCGGATAGCGTTCCAGTACGCGCGCAAGCGCCTCATCCGAGGTGAACTCGGGCGCATTCAGCCCGTGACTGTGAACAGCCGCAACCTTTACCGGCCCCGGGTAACGACTACCGCTAGACAGGGTACTGTGCATTTTCAGGACTCTCCGGCAAATATCTGTCCGCTGGCACGGCGCGCAGCAAGAATTACGCCTCTCACTCTTCCGCTATGCGACACTTCGCTGGCCTCGATCATCGACCAGCGTCTGTAGATGCTGAGCTTCAACCGCTCGCCTCTGTCCGATCCGGCCAGAGCAAGCAGACGCCCGCCAATGCGACGTCCCAGGTTCCCAAGGCCGCCTGAAACCACGAAGGCCTCACGCACGGGCTGATAGCTGTTCACGAAATACTTTTTGTAGCCGCCATCCCCAAACCCGTAGTCGAAGACACTATAGCCTTGGGGTTCCAGTGCCTTCATGGTCTCCATGCTCAGCAGGATCCCCGGCGAGAACCGCGCGCCCGCTTCCAGATAGACCGGAAACCAGAAGTGGTAATGCCCGTCGGCATGCAAACTATATTCGATGGCCAATAGCTCACCGCCCGCGCTCATGGTGGCCATGGATGCGCCAAATCCGCCATCGCCTTGCTGCATCAGATCGTGCAGCAGGTCTCTCGTCCAGCGCACACCGAAGATGTCGTGGCGGCCCGTCCGTTTGAACTGCGCACTTTTGAGTGCGATCAAACGGTCAAGCAAATCGGGCTGTTTCAGTCCGACCTGGACTTCAACCACACCAAACTGCGCCTCCATGCTGCGCCGTGAGCGGGCCTTGTCCTTGAAGTATTTCCCGTATTGAGCCAGCCGCTCGGAAAGCCACGCCTCATAGCCCTCATTCAGCCTTACGTGACATGACTGTCCTTCGTGGCCGCTACTGCCCTTACCGACCCAGCCATTCACATTCAGACGAATGGCTTTCAGCGCGGCTGCCACCTCCTCAAGAGTTGGTGCCACTTCAAGCGGGCCGATCACGCCATGATAGTCATTCATCGGCGCGCCAATCGGATAGACGCCCCCACCCCGCTTCTGGAACGGGAAATAGCCCAGCAACCTGTCTGCACGCATCAGCTTTGCGACAAAGCATTGCGGGGCGTGTCTGGCGACAGCTTCGGTAAATTCGATCCTGAAGAATGGACTTTGGGTAAGCGGATTGGACTTCTGCCACTCGCGCCACTGCAGGCGCTCGACTGCATCAAGCGCATCCACAGCAACTACATCAGCAGTAATCCCCACGCATTTCCCCCGATCAGCGTCGCTTAGAAATAGCCCTATTCACATAACAACGCTAGCCATAAGGGTGAATACGCATAGATTTTGCTTACACTTCTTTGCAGATCCCGATTGCGTTTGTTTCAGCCAAACAAAAAGCCCCGCAGATTGCTCTGCGGGGCTCTTCATTAGCTTAACCCGAGGGTCAGCTCGAAGTGTGTAGATTACTCGACGATCTTCGAGACGACGCCGGCGCCGACGGTGCGGCCGCCTTCAC
>JAEZHG010000282.1 GCA_023436945.1 Pseudomonadota bacterium
GGAGTGGTCTATTCGCCGGACGTTTCCGATCTGGACGAAGCGGCGATCGAGGCTGTACGCGGAGCCGATCTGTGGATCGTGGATGCGCTACGCTATCATCCGCATCCCACTCACGCGCATCTGGACAAGACACTGGGCTGGATTGCCGGGGCGGGTGTTAAGCGTGCCGTCCTGACCAATCTGCATATCGATATGGACTATGAGACCCTGTCCAAACGCCTTCCGGCCAATGTCGAGGTCGGTTTTGACGGCTGGTCGGCTCGGTTCCCTGTGATCTAGGTCTGAACTCGTGTTTCAGGCGCTCTGAGCCGCTTTACGCCCAGAGCCATAAGTGCGACCCCATTTTCCTGTTTTGCGAATCCGTGATTCCGCAAATGCGGGATGGAATGGGGAGTCTTTTATGGGCGACTTTGTCGAAAGCCTGAGGGCGGAAAACGCCGAGGGCTGGAACGCCTGTGTTCAGCATCGCTATGTGGACGAGCTTCTGGCGGGAACCATCTCTGACGAGGTGATGGGCCGCTATCTGGTTCAGGATCACCGCTTCATCGATGCCTTTGTGACGCTGGTCGGCGGAGCCGTCGCCTCTGCGGACCAGTTCGAAAGCCGCCTGCGTCTGGGCCGTTTTCTGGGCATGGTTTGCAGTGACGAGAACGATTATTTCATCCGCTCGTTTGCTGCGCTGGGCATTGGTGAAGAACGCCACGCCATTCCTGATGCTGTGCCGACGGCAGGCTTCAAGGCCCTGATGAAAGAAGCTGCCGCCACACGTTCATATGCCGCCATCATGGCCGTGCTGAACGTGGCCGAGGGGCTTTATCTGGACTGGGCGCAGCGCCTGGACGGCCCGATGCCGCAGAACTTCATTCATGCCGAATGGATTGAACTGCACGACAATCCGTTCTTCGTCGATTTCGTCAACTTCCTGAAAACCGAGTTGGACCGTGTTGGCCCGCAAGAGGCCGAAATTGCGCGCGACTTCTTCAAACGGGCCGTCGATCTGGAACTGGCCTTCTTCAATGCTGCCTATGAAGGTGATGCGTAATGGACTTCTTTGACCGCCTGAAAACCGCAGCCGACAAGGAATGGAAGTCCTATGTCGACCACGAGTTCGTGCGCGGCATGGGTGATGGCTCGCTGCCGATCGAGGCGTTCAAGGCCTATCTGGTGCAGGACTATCTGTTCCTGATCCAGTTCAGCCGCGCCTATGCGCTGGCGGCCTATAAGGGGCGCACTCTGGAGGATATTACGGCGGCTCAACAGGGCATGGCGGGCATCTTGAACGAGATGCAACTTCACCTGCGCCTGTGCGAGCGTTGGGGCCTTTCGGCGGCGGATGTCGAGGCGACCGAAGAGCACGTCTCGAACGTGGCCTATACCCGCTATGTGATGGATTGCGGTCTCCAAGGCGATCTGCTGGACCTGAAGGTGGCCTTGGCTCCGTGCGTCATCGGATATGCCGAAATCGGCAAGGCGCTGGCTCCGGCTGATCTGACCGCGCTCGACAACCATCCCTACAAGGACTGGATCGGCGAATATTGTGGTGAGGGGTATCAGGACTTCGCCGTTTCCGCTCGTGCCGAACTGGACCGGATGGCAAAGGGGGTGACGGACGAACGCTTTACCGAACTGGCCAAAATCTTCGCCATGGCCTCCAAGCTGGAAGCCAACTTCTGGCAGATGGGTCTGGATATGGGGCGCGAGGCCGATTTGGCTTGAGTAACCTAAAAACCGAAGGGTGGATGCGCATTGAATGCGTTTTCATCCTTTGGTTTCATTGATTATCAGCGTTCCAGAGAACGTACATAATAAATGCCCGCTATGGGTGGTTTGCGGTCCTACCCCGCACTCTCTGGTAGACGGCAATAGGCCTCCAGCAATGCAGCAAAGGACGGAGCGACCTGCTCGACCGTGCCGAAATCATGATCCCAGATGTAGACGGCGTCACTGCGATCTTTCATGCGAAACGAGAGTAGGTTGCCCGAGCTATCGGTCGCGAAAGGGGCCAGATCATCGGGATAACCGAGCGGCTTCCAATCTCTGGATCGGACATTCAAAGTGCTTGATCAAAAGCGGCGCACACAAAGACTACTAACTGTTGGAAGTCGTCTTTCAGCTAATTGTCTTTAGACGCGCGACGTTGCCACAAACCCCATATTAGTCTCCCTAAGTTCCAAACAGCTAGTACTCCGAAGACTATCGATAGCCATGGGTCAGGAACCTTGTCGATAGCATCTGTCAGCACGTCGAAACGGGTAAACACCCAGAAGAATATGCCGAAGCCGATTGCCCAGGCCCAAAGCGCTAACGAGTTTCGAAGATCGCTGTTCATTCTGTGAGCGTAGCTTCTGGGTGGATATTCGCAATAGGTCGAACGCTGGCGTCCAAGCTTAGTTTGTTTGCCGACTATTTCACCTTGTCGATTAGAGCCATGGCGGCTGCCGGATTGCGGACTTTTGCGCCGGAGATGAAATAGGCGAACACGTCTCCGCTTTTTGCCCATTCGCGGGTTTTGGAGGCGATGGTGTCTAGTTCGTCGTCGGTCATGCCGTTGGGCTCATCCTCGCGGCTGGACATCAGGCGGGCATAGCTGAAGTCGGCGGTGCGTTGGTCGATTTCCGGCCAGGTCGGTTCCTCGTCATCGACGGCATAGACGATGGCCGCGCCATATTTGCGGGCGAGGTCATAGAACTCTTCGCAGGCAAAGGTCGGATTTCGGACCTCCAGAGCGTGACGCAGGCGCACGCCGTCCTTTTCCTTGGGCAGCAGCTTCAGGAAGCCCTCGAAATCGACAGGGTCAAACTTCTTGGTGCCCATGAACTGCCAGTTGATAGGGCCCAGCTTGTCGCCCAGCAGGGTCAGGCCCTGAGACAGGAACTTCTCGAAGCTTTCACCGCCCTCCGACAGCACCTTACGGTTGGTGCAGTAGCGGCTGGCTTTCACTGCGAACACGAAATCCTTCGGCGTTTCATCACGCCACTTGGCCCAACTGTCGGGCTTGAAGGTGGAATAATAGGTGCCGTTGATCTCGATGCTGGTCAGCTTGGATGCGGCATATTCCAGCTCGCGCCGCTGCACCAAGCCATCTGGATAGAAGGTGCCCCGCCACGGCTCGAAGGTCCAACCGCCGATTCCGATGTGGGTTTTGCCAGCCATGGCGCGCTCCGTGATGTGACTTGGTGCCAATGTATAGCCGGAAAGTCAGGACGAGGAGGGGGCATGAGCCAGATATGAAAAAGCCCCGCCAAGGCGGGGCTTTTTGCATTTCCAAGAGGAGTGGCTCCGCGGGTAGGATTCGAACCTACGACCAGCCGATTAACAGTCGGCTGCTCTACCACTGAGCTACCGCGGACCGTTGCCTCTCGGTGAGGTGCGTATAGCAGCCCTGTTTTGATTCCTGCAAGCTAAGACTTGATCTAAAAGAGAAAAATCTTTGGTCGCTGGTGAAAACAGGGTGGCAGATACGAAAAATGCGCCACAGAGGGCGCATTTCGTAAAATACCTCGGGGCTGGCTCCGCGGGTAGGATTCGAACCTACGACCAGCCGATTAACAGTCGGCTGCTCTACCACTGAGCTACCGCGGAACATTGCCCCGAGGGAGAGGGGCGTATAGCAGCCGTTTTTTGATTCATGCAACAGCTAAATCACTCAAATGGTCGAGAATTTTTCAAAGGCCGATTTGGCGCGGGTTTGAGGTATGGAAGGTCATGACACCGATCCCGATTACAGACCCGCATGATCCGCGCATTGCCACCTTTCGCGATGTGAAAGAGCGCGATCTGACGGGGCGCGAAGGGCTGTTCATCGCCGAGGGCGAGGTGGTGTTGCGCGTTCTTTCGTCGAAGGCGTCGCGCTGTGAAGCCGTGTCAGTTCTGATTGCCGAAAAGCGCCTTGAGGCCTTGAGAGAGATTCTGGAGGGCTTTGAACCAGAGGTACCGATCTACACGGCGGGGCAGGAGGTTCTGGATTCGATTGCCGGTTTCCATCTGCATCGCGGAATTCTGGCTTTGGGGCGCAAACCCGCCCCCATCGAACTGACGAGCCTGCTAGTTGAACTTGAAGCCAAAGGCGGGCGACAGGTGCTGGTCGCGGCGTCCGGTATCGGTAATCACGACAATATGGGCGGCATTTTCCGAAACGCGGCGGCGTTCGGGGCCGGGGTCGTGCTGATGGATTCGGGCTGTTGCGATCCCTTCTATCGCAAGGCGATCCGCGTTTCGGTGGGCGCGATCCTTCGCACGCCGATGGTCACGGGCCTGTCCGCCCCCGAAATGGTCGGCACTTTGCAGACACGTGGTTGGGACGTTCTGGCCCTGACGCCGTCAGCGGAAATGATTCTGAGCGACTTTAGACCAAAGGACCGCACGGTGATTCTGCTTGGCAGCGAGGGGCCGGGCTTGCCGAAGGCGATTATCGACAGTTGCACCCCCATTGGGATTCGCATGGCGGGTGGATTTGATTCCCTGAACGTCGCCGCGACCAGTGCTGTGGCTCTACATCAACTGACAACGGTCTGAGGAGCGCCGAAAAGCCTGTCGTTTCAGGCCTGAAAGCAAAAAAGCCGCCCCGAAGGGCGGCTTTTTCGTATTTGCAGCAGTGGAGGCCTGACCGGGAATCGAACCCGGGTGCAAGGATTTGCAGTCCTCTGCGTCACCACTCCGCCATCAGGCCGCTGCCCCGAGGGGCGCTGCGTTGCTGCGAGGAAGGGGTGACTACCTGATTAGTTTGCGGTTCGCAACGTAGAGTCTTATAAGCGCGACAGATTTTTTTGCTTTTGTCGCCTTCAAGGACCCCGACACATGGATTTCGCCGCTGCACGCAAGGTCATGTTGGACTCGCAGGTTCGCGTTAATGACGTGACCGATCGTGCTCTGCACGCTGCTTTCGGCTCGGTCGAGCGCGAGCGTTTCTGTGCTCCGGACCGCGCATTCTCGGCCTACGCAGATGTTATGCCGGAAATCACCGCCCAGCGTCGCCTGATGCTGCCGCGTGATCTGGGCAAGCTGCTGCAAGGTGCCAGCGCACGCTCGGGCGAGAAGGCTCTGGCCATCGCTGCTCCTTACGCAGGTGCTATTCTGGCCAAGATGGGTCTGGATGTAACCGTTCAGGATTCGGACGCAGAAGTGTTCGCCGTCACCGGCGAAGCACTGGCCGACTATGGCGTAAAGACCGTAGAGGCCCCGCTGTCGGCTCCGGCTGGCGAAGGCTATGACGTCATGGTT
>JAEZHG010000300.1 GCA_023436945.1 Pseudomonadota bacterium
CGAAGGGACCGCAGCGCGAGATCTCTAAATTGTATTGCCCAGGCTCATGAAGACTGGAGCAGTCATCGCGTGGCAGTCCCTAGGGGAATCGAACCCCTCTTTTCAGGTTGAAAACCTGACGTCCTAACCGATAGACGAAGGGACCGCAGCGCGAGCTTTGGCTATGTAGCCCGTCTTTAATCCGAGGATCAAAGACAGCCCCGCGTGGCAGTCCCTAGGGGAATCGAACCCCTCTTTTCAGGTTGAAAACCTGACGTCCTAACCGATAGACGAAGGGACCGCGTCGCGGAGGACGGTTAGATAGACGCCGAATCCGTGGAACGCAACTGCCTAAAACAGATTTTCTGCGTTTCTTTCAAAGACCTGCGACACGTGAAGCTTGAATGGCTTTCTCAGGCCATTCTGGGATCGGCAACATCCTCGATCTCGAACTGCACACCGCGACGGCCATTCCAGTCATCAGCCTTGAGGCGACCGGTCACGCAAAGCCCGCCCTGACCCGACAACAGCGCCCTGCCCGTCGGCAGATCGGCACATCGCCATGCAATCGCACGCACCGACGCGCCATCCGGTCCAACCAGTCGGCAGCGCACGTGGCCACCGTTCATAGCGACGGGTTCGCGCACCTGCAGGTTCTCGATCGCAAACATCGGCTCGGGATTGCCCGGCCCGAACGGAGCCAGCTGTTCGAAGGCCTCGAACAGATCACGCGTGGCGGCACGGGCATCGATCAAAGCATCGACTTCAACCCAGTCCATTTCCTGAGCCACAGCCTGTTCCGACGACAGGGCCTGGTTGAGGTAGTCGCGGAAAGCATCGATACCATCCGCCAGAACGGTCAGGCCCGCCGCCATAGCGTGACCGCCACCAGCGATCAGCAGGCCGTTTTCCCAAGCCGACTGGATAGCACGGCCAAGGTTCATCCCCTGCTGGGATCGACCCGAGCCCTTGCCGATTCCGGTAACCGGATCGACGCCAATCACCACAACAGGCTTGCGCCAGCGTTCACGAAGGCGCCCCGCCACGATGCCCACGACACCGGGATGCCAGTCATCGCCCGCGACGACTACAGCCGGACTGCCATCATTATGTGCGCCCGTAGCCTCGACACGGCGAATGGCGAGTTCCGTCACGTCGCTTTCAACCTCGCGACGCGCGAGGTTCAAGCGGTTCAGCTCTTCGGCCAACATTCGGGCTTCTTGGGCATTATCGGTCGAGAGCAGCTTGGCTCCCAGATCGGATTGCCCGATGCGTCCGCCCGCATTGATACGCGGTCCCAGAATAAAGCCCGCGTGGTTGCTCTTCGCCGGGCCGGGTTCAGACCCGGCCGCAGCCAGCAGCGCACTCCTGCCCGGATTTTTCCACGACGACATGACCCGAAGCCCAAGGCTGGCCAAGGCACGGTTAAATCCGGTCAGCCTTGTCACATCACAGATCGCACCCATGGCGGCCAGATCCAGCCACTGGCGGATATCCGGTTCGGCCTTGCCCTCGAACAGGTTGCGTTTGCGTCCTTCCCTGTTCAGCGCGGCCAGCAGAACAAACACAACCCCCGCAGCAGCCAGATTGCCCTGACCTGACTGGCAGCCCGGACGGTTGGGGTTCACGACGGCCAGACATTTCGGCGGCTCTTCACGCATCATGTGGTGGTCGATCACCACCACATCGAGATTGATGCTGGTGGCGTGGGCCACGGCCTCGTTAGCCGCAGCACCGCAATCCACCGTGATAACGAGGTCCGCGCCCATTGCCTTCAGGCGGTCGAACGCAGGCGCGCTGGGGCCATAGCCCTCTTTCATGCGGTCAGGAACATAGATCGGCAGTTCCGCACCGATGCAACGGAACCAGCGCACCAAAAGCGCCGCGCTCGATGCCCCATCGACGTCATAGTCCGCAAAGACGTGGATGCTCTTGCCCGCTTGCAGCGCATCAAGGATGGCCGTTGCGGCCTTGTCCATATCCATAAAGCTGGAGGGATCGGGGAAAAGTGCCTTCAGCGTCGGCTGCAGGAAGTTCGCACCATCTTCGGCGGCCACCTCACGGGCAGCCAGAGCGCGAGCCAGCGGTTCGTCCAGACCCAATGCCTGTGCATGGGCGCGGGTGATTGTCGGATCCGCCGGACGCATCCGCCACTGACGACCCGACAGTGATGCCGACAGGCCCAGAAAACCACTGCCCGACATTACGCAGCCCTCCCTGCGAAGAGGCGCTCGGTAAAGTCGGGAGTATCAAACAGCATCAACCGTTCAACCTTCAAAAGGCAGGAGTTCCGACCCTCGGTACAAGGCCGGAGAATCGGTCAGATTTTGCGGATAACATTGCAATGCGTCCATTGCGGACGCATCAGTTCATCGGGCGGTCCACACGCGGCGGGGCCTTGGCGCGATCGCGCAGGGACTGGGCGAAGGCCTCGATTTCGGCCGGTGTCTGCTCGGTCGGGATTTCGACGGGCATGTCATCCAGCTTGCGACGGATTTCAGCGGCCGTTGCCTCTGCGTCGGCGTCATTCTGCCAGTCTATGGCTTGAACGCTGGTGGCAAGAGCCATCTGCGTACCTTCGAGTGCAACGACCTGCGAACGAACTGATTCGGGTGTCGGCACATTTACCGGATCAGCCGGAAACTCATCCAACCGCGGATAGGACTGGCGGCTATCAACCAGTGCCTGAAGTTCAGGTGCCAGCGGCGATTGGCCGTTTGCGGCCTGATTGGACGCGCAGGCGGATACAGAGACCATGCCGCAAAGACACAGCACGGGCATAACAACTGATTTTTTCACGGTGCGCACGTTCATTTCACCCATGGTTATATGCCACCATAGGGGCAGGAGGAAGGCTCGACCGGCACGGGCCTTTACGGAGGACTTCAAATGGCCCGACGACCCGAAGCAACCTCGACCCCCGCAGTCGACCCCGTTGCCAAACCCAAAGCCTCCAAAGCCAAGCCTAAAGCGGCAACGGCCAAGGCTGCGAAGCCCGCTCCAAAGGCCTCTGCGGCTAAGCCGAAGCCACAACCGAAGCCCAAACCAGCGCCAAAGCCAGAACAAGAACAGGCGCAAACGCCCAGTGCCTCGCCCTTTGGCACCGAACAGATGCACCAGTTGGAGCAACTGTCGCTGAACATCGCCAAGGCGGCGATGCTGGCCCAGAGCGCCGTAGCCGAAGCGGCCCTGTCACAAGCTGATCGACCGGCTGCGCTATCGCCTGATCCCTTTAACGTCGGTCCCGCCATGGGCGCGGTGATGACCAGCCTTGCCGCCAAGCCGGAGCGTCTTTTCCAGGCGCAGGCCGATCTGTTCACCCGCTATATGGATGTCTGGACCACGGCCACCCGTCGCGCCATGGGTGAAAAGGTCGAGAGCGACACGCCAACCGACAAACGGTTCCGCGATCCGGCATGGTCGGAAAATCCCATGTTCGACATGATGCGCCAGTCTTATCTGGCCACGTCCGAGTGGATGAACGGTCTGATTTCGGGCGTTGATGATGTTGACCCGCGAACGCGCCGAAAGGCCGAGTTCTTCACGCGACTGCTGACCGATGCCTTTTCTCCATCGAACTTCCTCGCCTCTAATCCGGTGGCGCTGAAGGCGCTGGCTGAAACCAATGGCGAGTCACTAGTCAAAGGCATGCAGAACTTCGCCGCCGACCTTGAGCGCGGTGGCGGAAAGCTGAAAATCCGCCAGACCAACGAGGAAGTCTTCAAGCTGGGTGAAAACGTCGCCACGACGCCCGGTCAGGTCGTCTGGCAGGACGTACTG
>JAEZHG010000015.1 GCA_023436945.1 Pseudomonadota bacterium
GGTCAGACCCGTCTTTACGGACGGATCACAGCCACAACGTCACCGGTCGCATCAACCGGAACCGGCGTGCCAGCCGGAGCGCCGCGCGGCGCGCCACGGGCCTTGTTGGTCACGTAAACCAGATTGGTTTCGTAATCGATGGCGATGGTCTGCGGGAAGGTGCCGGTCTCCAGATTGGCCTTCACCTCATAGCTGTCGCTGTCGATCACCGAGACGGTGCCAGCGCGACGGTTGGCAACATAGATCTGCTTGACGGTCGGGTTGTAAGCGACGCTCAAAGCCCCCTCGCCCGTCGCGATCGACTTGATCAGTTCGCCGTTATCGGCGTTCAGCACGGTCAGGGTGCCCGAGCCCTGATTGGTCACAAACAGACGACGGCCAGCAGCATCCACCGCCACATTGACCGAACCCTCACCACCCGCGGCCCAGGTTGCGATGACCTGATCGTTCGACAGGTCGATAGCAGCGACATTGTTGCTGTTCAGGCCCGTCGCATATAGGCGGTTGGTCGAGGCATCGAGCGCCAGACCGGTCATACGTGAAAGCGGCACGGTGATGGTGCGCTCAACCGTGTTGGTAGCGCCGTCGATGACCCAGATCTTGTTCGGGTTTTCAGCATCATTGGCATCGCCACCGACGACCGAGACATAGACCTTGTTGTTGGCCTCATCGACCACGACCTGACGGACGTGGGCGTTGTTCACGTTCGGATCGGCCTTGATAGCCTGTGCCACAACCTGATCGTTGCGAACGTTGATGGCGGTGACAGCACCCTGACGGGTATCGGTGCCATAGAGGATTTGGGTCACCGTGTTCAGACCCAGACCATAGAGCGGGTACTCGGAAACATTGATCGAACCGTCAGCAGCCAGCGACTGGCCGTTCAGGCGGATGACCTGGGCGGTGTTGGCACCGCGCGGACCGACCGAGGCGACATAGATGTCTTTGTCGGCCGGATTGAAGACGAGTTCATAAAGGCCGCCATTATCGACCTTCAGAGTGTTCACCACAGTCTGAGCGGAAGCCGAACCTGCTGCGGCGATGCTGACGAGGCTGGCTGCCAGAAGCAGGCTACGTTTCAGAGTGATCATAGTCTCGTTCCTTATTGAAGTCGTCAGTTTGAATTCAGGTCGATCCAGTAGTCCCCTTCATAGGGGACGGCGAGGAAGCGTTCATTGATGGTGGCCAAGGTGGCCTTGGGGTCGAGGTCGGCAAACAGTTCGGGCTGGATCCACTTGGCCAGCACCTCGGTGGCGACAATGTCGATGGGCGAGTTGACCAGTTGGTGCGACAGGCCGTGAACGCGGTTCTCGCGGATGGCCTTAAGGGTCGATACGCCACGACGGCCTGCAACCTTGGCCAGTGCCGCGCGTGAGGTGGCTGCATCGTATTTCGGGCCAACAACAAAGCCGCCGGCCTTTTCAAGGTGCGGACCACCGGTGGCGATATAGATGTCCGGATCGCGCTCTACGACGAACTCGAGGTTCAGCTTGCCCGACGGCTGTTTCAGGACCTCGGCACCGATATTGCGGCCACCCACGAAGGTCAGATAGTCGCCGATATTGCCCGCGCCCACAGAGTTGCAGCAATCTGGGCCGTTCCCGCATGGGCTTCGAGGAAGACGGTCGGCTTTTGATCTTCGGTCAGGCCCGCCACGCGATCCTTGATGAACTTCAGCTTCTCGGCACGGAAGACGTTATAGGCCTCAGCCTGTTCCTCGCGACCGATCAACTTACCCAGCAGGCTGAGGCTGCGGGACTGGTTTTCGAACGGGTGCTGGAAGAAGTCGATATAGGCGACCGGAACGCCAGCCTGTTCCAACTGGGCGGTCTGGGCGTCGGTCGGGCCGGAATCCAGTGACACCAGCGCCAGTTGCGGCTGTGCCCCCAGAACAGCCTCGACATTAAAGGCCGCAGCAGAACTGGGCGTCTTGGGCAGGGTCGCCAGTTGCGGCGACTTGGCCAGATAGGCCGCATAGATTTCGGGGCTGAGGCGGTTCACATCGCCCGCCCATGCGGCCAGCAGGCTGACAGGATCGGGGTGGATCAGCGACAGGGCAATCAGGAAGCGGCTGTCGTCGATGGACAGTTTCGATACCTGACCATCCACCTTAAGCGCACGGTCACGAAGGTCCGTCAGGGACGCAGTCGTTGCCGCCGGTTCACGACGGGCGCAGGCCGAGGTAGCCAGCACCAGAGCCCCTGCCCCCATCAGAAAGGCGCGGCGGCCAGTCACCATATTTGCCGGATTAAAGCCCACCTTCATCGCTCCCGATCAGAAGTCCCAGCTCACGCCCATCCAGTAGCGACGGCCGTCGCCCTGGAAGTCATAGCTGGCCACGTCCAGAACCTTGTCCCCGACGTTATAGATGGCCGCCTTCAGCACCAGATCGTCACGCACGCGCCAGTTCGCGCCGATGTCCAGCAGGCTGTAGTCCGGATAGACGCGGCCAACCTGACGGCTGCCGTCCATGATGGGCTTGCCGTTCACGCCGACGCGAAGGCCAGCATTGCGCTCTTCACCGTGATAGGTGCCAGCTGCCCACAGGTTCACCGTTTCGGTCGCGGCAAAATCCGCGCGCAGATTGGCCATGTGTTCCGGCGTGCGCGACAGTGGCAGACCTTCATAAAGGCCGCCCTTTTGCTCGGAGTCGGTATAGGTGTAGCCACCCTTGATCGTCAGACGATCCGTCGCCATCCAGCGGCCGCTGACCTCGACACCCTGAATGCGGGCATCGTTGATATTGTACCAGTAATAGAGCTGATACAGCGGGTCTTCGGACCAGCGCAGCACCTCGGAAGGCACATCGCAGACGCCGTTGTTATTGGCATCCGGACCGCAGGCGCGGTCGGAATCGATCTTGTCCTTGAAGTCGGTGCGGAACACGGTGGCGTTCAGAGACAGCTGCTCGGTAGGCTTCCAAAGCGCGCTGATCTCATAGTTCACGCTGCTTTCCGGCTTCAGGT
Organism: Pseudomonadota bacterium; assembly: GCA_023436945.1. GTDB lineage: Bacteria > Pseudomonadota > Alphaproteobacteria > Caulobacterales > Caulobacteraceae > Brevundimonas. Next base: position 2,967 of record JAEZHG010000015.1, read on the forward strand.
TCGGATCACCGATGATGACACCGCACAGACCTGCACCATAGTTGCAGGTCGCGCCGCCCGTCTCATAGGCATAGCCATCGGCCACGGCGCGGATTTCCGGCGCACGGAAGCCGGTGGAGACACCGCCCTTGATCGTCAGGGTGTCGCTGGCGGTCCAGACGGCATAGGCACGCGGGCTCCACTGGTCACCATAGCGTTTATGGTCGTCGACGCGCAGGCCGAGCGTCAGGGCCAGATCGTCGGTGATCGACCACTCGTCCTCGATGAACAGAGCGCGCTGCCAGACGTCAAAGGTCTTGGCGATATTGTCGCGAGCGCCCGGATTGATGTCCTTCAGGCTGTTCTCGATGAACTGGCCGCCGAAGACGAGGTTGTGGTTGCCCAGCGCCGAGCCTTCC
>JAEZHG010000039.1 GCA_023436945.1 Pseudomonadota bacterium
TTTTGTATAAGAGACAGCCTGATCTGATCGTCTGTGACGCCAGCTTCATCAGCCTTTTGAAGGTTCTGCCAAATCCTCTGTCTCTGGCCAAAAGTGGCGCGCAGCTGATGACGCTGATCAAGCCGCAGTTCGAGGCCGATAATCCCTCGGGCGTGGGCAAGAAGGGCGTCGTGAAAGATCCCGTCGCCCATGAGGCCGCCGTCACCAAGGTCCGTGACTGGCTGAAAACCATCGGCTGGGCGGTTCAGGATGTTGCCGACAGCCCGATCGAGGGCGGGGACGGGAACAAGGAGTTCCTGCTCTGGGCCATCAAGACCTGAAATAAAAAGGGCCGCCGGAGTGATCCGGCGGCCCTTTACGCATCGTCAATCGACAGGGGGGCTGAAGTTTAATCGACGATGCGATAGCGGCCGCTGCTGTCCGGGCAGGTGCGGACATGGCGGGTTTCAATACGACCATCCGGCATACGGATTTCGCTTTCGGCCAAACGGCAGCCATCATCGGCCGGAGCCGGTTTGGCGTAGCCGCGGTCATAGCCCTGCGGATAGTCGCGGTAATAGTCATAGCCGTCGTCGCGGCGGTAATCGCGGCGGTCGTAACCACGGTCATAGCCACGGTCGTAAACGCGATCATAGACGGGCGGCGGCGGAGGTGCGTCGTAAGCAACAGACGAGGTGCCGGGCGTGCAGGCGGCCGTGCTGCGGCCTACGCCAGCGCCGATAGCGGCACCCACGACACCGCCCAGAAGGCTGCCTTCGGTGCGGCGGCCGCGCGAAGCGACCTGCGAACCGGCGATGGCACCGATGGCTGCGCCCAGAAGGCCTGAGCCTGCCTGACGTTCGCGTTGTTCACGCACGCAGGGGTCGTAATAGGCCTCGGAGTTGTTTCCATAGGCCGACGGATAACCATAGCCATAGGTCTGTGCCGAGGCGATGCTAGGCAGAACCGTGGCCACGCAAGCGATGGCGGCGAGGGTAACAGCAGACTTCTTGGCGAACATATCAATCGGCTCCTGTGCGGGGCCGTGTCTTTGGCTCCGTCTTGAGGTGAGGATTATCGAGCCGAACCTGAACGGTATTTGAACGAACCGACAGAAACGCATTCATATTCGTTCATCTTTGTTTTTGCCGCTTTCTGTCGCTAGAAGCGGCACCATGACTCAAACATTGACCATCACCCGCGTTGGCCACCAAGGCGACGGACTCGCCGACACTCCCAATGGCATGGTTTTCGTGCCGGGGGCCTTGCCGGGCGAGGTTGTGCGCGCCGTTGTCGAAAATGGCCGCGCGGAAACCTTTCAACTGGTCGAGGCCAGCCCTGATCGCCGCCCGATTTTCTCGGAAGCCTATGCCGAGTGTGGCGTAGCTCCGCTCCAGCATTGGGCCGACGAGCCCTATCTGGCGTGGAAGCGCGAGATGGTCATCCATGCCCTGAAGCGTGAAGGTCTGGAAACCGAGGTTGAGGCCACCGTGGCCACGCCGCCCGCCACGCGACGTCGCATCGCTCTGCATGCCCGCCGTGGCCCGAATGGCCGCGTGCTGCTGGGCTTTAAGGCGCGTCGTTCGTGGCGTCTGGTAGAGTTGCGCGATTGTCCGGTGTCCGATCCGGCGCTGGTTGCAGCGTTTCCGGCGTTGGCCCGCGTGGCTGATGCCTTCCTCGTGCATCCTAAGTCGGCCCCGACGCTTCATGCGACCCTGACCGACAGCGGCATTGATGTGGATGTAACGGGCGTTGAGAAACGCTCGGGTGGTCCGGGTGCGGACCAGATTGCCAAGGCGATTGCCGCTGCTGCTGAAGGGGGTTTTGCGCGTCTGAGCCTTGATGGCGACACGCTGGTTATGGAGCGCCAACCGCGCATCATGTTTGGCCGCGCGTCGGTTCCCGTTCCGGCGGGGGGCTTCCTTCAAGCCTCGCCCGCGGCCGAGCAGGCGATGGTTGAGCTCACCGTTGCGGCTGTCAAAGGCTCCAAGAAAGTCGCTGACCTGTTCTGCGGCGCGGGCACCTTTACCTTCCCGCTGGCCGAGGTCGCATCGGTGATGGCAGCGGATTCGTCCGCATCGTCGATTGCTGCGCTAAAGGCCGGTTTGTCGTCTGCTCAGGGGCTGAAGGGTATCGAAGCACAGGCGCGTGATTTGTTCCGCCGCCCGCTGTCGCCGTTTGATCTCAAGGGCTGTGACGCCATTGTGCTGGACCCGCCGCGTGCGGGTGCTCTGGAGCAGACCCAGCAACTGCCGGGCACCAAGGCGCACACTATCGTTGGCGTGTCGTGCAACCCGCAGACATTTGCCCGCGACGCGCGCGCCTTGGTCGATGCCGGTTTTACGCTCGAAAAAGTCACGCCGATTGACCAGTTCATCTGGTCCACCCACATCGAGCTTGTCGGCGTCTTCCGTCGCTAAGGGTTTTGAAATGACCGAACTGAATGACGCCGAAGACATCGATGGTGGCGGCTTTGACTTCGACGACTGGGATCGTCTGAAGCCGTTTACGGGCCGTGTGGCGACGCTTGAGGATGTTCAGGCCAAGGCGGCAATCTTTGCTCTGGGTGACACCGAGCGTCCCTATCCGATGGATATCGAACTGCCCCAACCGGCGATCTGGTGGGACGAGGATGGCGAAAAGCCTGTCATCATCATTCAGGCTGAAATCCACACCAACTCTGACGACGAGGAGATGGAGATCTATGGCCTGATCCTTCCCGATGGCGATGGTGCGGTGGCGCTCAGCGAAGACGTTGATCTGGTGGATGCCAGCGACGCGACGTGGCGCAAGCTTGTCGAGGAGTTCATCGACCCCGCAGCTGCCAACGACTGATCATCCGAACATATCTTTGAACAAATCCATCTGTGGCCGCGCCTCGGGTGGAAGGCGGAACAGGGTGGTGTCCAGCGGTGTGCGGGGCCCATCCAGACCGTATCGTTTGACGGCGGCCTTGAAGCGCGTTGCAATGAGGTCTGCCACAGGTCCTGTGCCTTTCATGCGCTGTGACCAGTCAGCATCATAGTCCTTGCCGCCGCGTGTCTGGCGGACCAGCGACATGACCCGCGCCGCTCGATCCGGCCTCGTATCGGCCAGCCATTCCTGAAACAGGTCCTTGATCTCGTGCGGCAAGCGCAGGGTCACATACATGGCCCGCGTGGCGCCCGCCTTGGCGGCGGCTTCCAGCACGCTTTCCATCTCATGGTCGTTCAGGCCGGGTATGACGGGCGCGAAACCCACCATAACCGGACAGCCCGCATCGGCGAGGATGCGGATAGCTTCCAGACGTCTTGCGGGTGTTGCCGCGCGGGGCTCCATCTCGCGGGCAAGTTTGCGATCCAGTGTCGTGATCGAAATGCACGCAACGGCCAGATTTCTGCGCCCCATATCGCCCAGAATGTCTGCATCGCGTGTGATCAACGCCGATTTTGTAATGATCGAGATCGGATGATTGTATCGCTGTAGGACCGTCAGCATCTCGCGGGTGAGGGCGGTGTCGCGCTCGACCGGCTGATAGGGGTCGGTATTGCCGCCAATGTGGATCGGCAGGCATTTATAACGCGGCGCATTCAGCTCGTTCTTCAGCAGTTCCGCGCCCTGAGGTTTGTAGAAAAGCTTGCTCTCGAAATCGATGCCAGCGGATAGCCCCATATAGGTGTGGGCAGGGCGGGCGTAGCAATAGATGCAGCCATGCTCGCAACCGCGATAGGGGTTGATCGAGCGATCAAATCCGATGTCGGGGCTGTCGTTTCTGGAGATGATCTTGCGTGCGGCCTCAGCGCTTAATGTCGTGCGTAGTTGGGGCGCGGGCTGGTCGTCGGATTGCCACCCATCATCAATGGATTCTTTCACCAGCGGCTCGAAGCGACCTGACACATTGGATCGCGCGCCACGACCTTTCAGCGGAATCTGCATGTCTTGAAGGGAACATGTGTTTCGAAACAAAACAAGAACATTTTATAGATTCCGGCGATATTCCTCTTGATTGCCACGATAAATGGCCATAAGAACAAAGCATGAACTTTCGAGATGGGGATAAGCTCATGAACCGGTTGGTCAAAGATGTTGCCGCTCTTGCTTCGTGCTGCGGTTTTGTATGGATGGTGTGGCAGGCAGCTTTTCTGGTGACCTGACCGGAAGGCCATGCTTCTGCCGCGCGGTAGAGCCAAAGACAGACTCTCCGTAGGATGGTCGCTCGGCCCCGCGCTGAAGACGAAGACTGGAGACTGGTTTTGACCGATACGACGAATAGTGCGGGCTTTGTCCATCTGCGCGTGCGCAGTGCCTATTCGTTGCTGGAAGGTGCGATCAAGGCCAGCAAGATCGGCAAGATGGCCGCCGACGCTGCTATGCCCGCCGTGGCTGTGGCGGACCGCTCGAACCTGTTCGGCGCCCTTGAATTCAGCCAGACGGTCAAGGATGCCGGCGTCCAGCCCATAGTGGGGTGCGCGCTTCCGGTATTTGGCATTGGTGGCCGTAAGCCAGAGCGTTGGGCCAAGGTGCCCACGATCGTTCTTCTGGCCCAGAACTATCAGGGTTGGCTAAACCTCTGCGCACTATCGTCGTCGTCATTCCTCGACACGATTGAAATGCCTGAAGCGGGCGTGCCCTGGGAAACGGTTGTTGCGAAGTCCGAAGGGCTTATCTTGCTGTCGGGCGGCCCAGACGGTCCGGTGGATCCGCTGTTTGCATCTGGCAAAACCGAAGAAGGTGCCGAGGCGCTGGCCGCCATGAAGGCCGCTTTCGGCGACCGTTTCTATGTCGAGTTGCAGCGTCATAATCTTCCGGAAGAGATGGCGGCCGAGGCGGGGCTGGTCGAATGGGCCTATGCCAATGATGTGCCTCTCGTCGCCACCAATGATGTCTATTTCGCCAAGGCTTCGCAGGCCAAGGCTCACGATGCTCTGCTTTGTATCTCCGACGGTGCATTCGTCGGTCAAGAAGACCGTCGCCGCGTAACGAGCGAGCATTGGTTCAAGTCTGCAGAAGATATGCGGACGCTGTTTGCGGACCTGCCGGAAGCCTGTGACAATACATTGGAAGTCGCGCGTCGTTGCGCTTTCCTTGTCCAGACTCACAAGCCGATCCTGCCGCGCTTCGATACGGGTGCTGGCCGCTCCGAAGATGACGAACTGGCGCACCAGGCCCGCGAGGGGTTGAGAGCGCGGCTTGCAAAAAATCCGGCCTTTGCGCCTGAGGAAGAATACTGGCAGCGCCTCGAATGGGAGGTGGGGATCATCCAGCAGATGGGTTTCCCCGGCTACTTCCTGATCGTTTCGGACTTCATCAAATGGGCGAAACTGCACGGTATTCCGGTTGGTCCGGGTCGTGGCTCGGGTGCGGGCTCGCTGGTCGCATGGTCGTTGACGATTACTGACCTTGACCCCTTGCGCTTCGGGCTGCTGTTCGAACGCTTCCTGAACCCTGAACGCGTATCGATGCCCGACTTCGATATCGACTTCTGTCAGGAGCGTCGCGAAGAGGTCATCGACTACGTTCAAAACCACTACGGTACGGACCGCGTCGCCCAGATCATCACTTTCGGCACGCTGCAGGCCCGTGTGGTCCTGCGTGACGTAGGCCGTGTGATGCAGTTGCCATTCGGTCAGGTCGACCGTCTGGCCAAGATGGTTCCGGCCAATCCTGCCAACCCTGTGACCTTGTCTCAGGCGCTGGATATGGAGCCGCGTCTGCGCCAGATGCGCGATGACGAGCCAGCAGTTAAGGCGCTGCTCGATACCTCGATGGAGCTTGAGGGGCTTTACCGTAACGCCTCGACCCACGCAGCCGGTATCGTGATCGGTGACCGCCCGCTGACGGAACTGGTCCCGCTCTATCAGGACCCGCGCTCCACCATTCCGGCGTCCCAGTTCAATATGAAGTGGGTTGAGCCGGCGGGTCTGGTGAAGTTCGACTTCCTTGGCCTGAAGACCCTTACTGTTCTGGACCGCGCCAAGGGCTTTCTTGACCGTCGTGGCGCGGGGCCGGAATGGAACCTGCTGCCGCTCGATGATGCCAAGACCTATGAATTGATGGCATCCGGCCAGACGGTCGGCGTGTTCCAGCTTGAATCGCAGGGCATGCGCGACACGCTGCGCAAGATGCGATGCGGCTCGATTGAAGAGATCACCGCACTGATCTCGCTCTATCGCCCTGGCCCGATGGAGATGATCGACACCTATATCGACCGTAAATTCGGTCGCGCAGAGGTCGATTATCTGCACCCCAGCCTGAAAGAGGTGCTGACCGAAACCTACGGGGTCATCATCTATCAGGAACAGGTGATGAAGATCGCCCAGATCCTGGCGGGCTACAGCCTCGGTGAGGCAGACTTGCTGCGCCGCGCCATGGGTAAGAAGAAGAAGGAGGAGATGGACTTCCAGCGCCTCCGCTTCGTGAAGGGCGCATCCGAGAAGGGGGTGCCAGAAGAGCAATCCGGCTCGATCTTCGACCTTGTGGCCAAGTTCGCGGGCTACGGCTTCAACAAATCTCACGCTGCTGCCTATGCGTTGATTTCGTTCCAGACGGGCTGGCTTAAGGCCAACCATCCGGTCGAGTTTTTCGCGGCGTCTATGTCGCTCGATCTTTCGAACACCGACAAACTGGCTGTCTTCTATCAGGACTGCCGCCGGTTCGAGATTCCGGTCGTTGCGCCGGATATCAACCGCTCGTCTGGTGACTTTGACGTCGAGTGGTCGGATGGTGAAGGCCGCGTGCTCTATGCACTTGGCGCTATCCGCAACGTGGGCCTTGAGGCCATGAAGCACGTCGTGGAAATCCGCGACACGGGCGGTCCGTTCACCGACATCTTCGACTTCCTCGAGCGTGTCGATCCGAAGGTCGTGAACAAGCGCGCGCTGGAAGGTCTGGCGCGGGCAGGGGCCTTTGACGCCATCCACCCCAACCGCCGCCAGCTGTTCGAACAGGCAGACGTGCTGGTTGCCTACTGTCAAAGCGTGGCGGCGGAACGCGCATCCGCACAGGTCAGCCTGTTTGGTGCAGACCAAGCTGGCGCATCGCGCCCGCGTCTGCGCTCGGTTGAACCTTGGGCGGGCCCAGAGAAACTTGACCAAGAGCTGGCGGCGGTCGGCTTCTATCTCTCTGGCCACCCGCTAGAGGAGCTGACGCCAGCGCTGAAGCGTAAACGTGTGACCTTCGTCGCCGAGGCCCAAGGCTTGGCCGAGCAGGGACACGAAGCCTTCCAGATGGCTGGCGTCGTTCGGCGGAAACAGGAGCGTCCGAACAAAAACGGCGAGAAATTTGCCTTCGTCACCTTATCTGATCCGACGGGTGAGTTCGAATGTTTGATCCCGCCCGAGGCATTGCGCCGCTGTCGTGAAATTCTTGAGGTCGGTACATCTGTGCTGGTGAAGGTACGGGCGAAGGCGTCAGACGGTGAGGTTCGCTTCTTCGGAGACGATGCCAGCCGCATGGATGTTTTGCTCGACGATGCAAACATTGGCCTGCGCGTCATCGTGTCAGCAAATGCTGCCGATCCCGAGGCGCTCAAGTCACGACTGGATCGGGCAAAAGCCAACGGTAAGGGTGGCGAGGTCTGGATTCAGACCACGCTCCAAGGTCGTACCGAGGTCGAGGTGAAGCTGCCGGGTCGCTATCGTCTGGATGCCGCGCTTCGTGGGGCGCTGAAGACGGTGCCCGGTGTTGTCATGCTCGAAGACGCGTGATCAGGGGCATAGTCTTTGTTTCTTGATGCAAGTTGCAGTCGGCGCTTGCATTTTTGCCAAGCGACGCGTACAGGGGCGGCGCACTTCGCACGTGGGTGAGGCGCGGTCGGGGAGAAATCCTGACCTGCACCGTTCCGAGGGACCGTACGTCCTTTAATCACCCACGCTAGGTTTGATCGGAAAAAGGATAATACGATCATGGCACTGCCAGAATTCTCGATGCGCACCCTGCTGGAAGCCGGCGCTCACTTCGGTCACCAGACCCACCGCTGGAACCCGAAGATGGAACGTTACATCTTCGGTTCGCGCTCGAACATCCACATCATCGACCTGTCGCAAACCATGCCGCTGATGCACCAGGCTCTGGTTGCAGTTCGCGACGTGGCTGCAAAGGGCGGTCGCGTTCTGTTCGTCGGCACCAAGCGTCAAGCTGCTGATCCGGTTGCTCAAGCTGCAACCCGTTGCGCCCAGTACTACATGAACAACCGTTGGCTCGGCGGCACGCTGACCAACTGGCGCACCGTTTCGGGTTCGATCCAGCGCCTGCGCGAACTGGAAGCCATCGTTGACGGTGACGGTTCGGGCCGCAACAAGAAAGAGCTGCTGACCCTGCAGCGCGAAAAAGACAAGCTGGAACTGTCGCTGGGCGGCATCAAGGACATGGGTTCGGTTCCGGACATCATGGTTGTCATCGACACCAACAAAGAAGCGATCGCGATCCAAGAAGCTCGCAAGCTGAACATTCCGATCGTTGCTATCCTGGACACCAACTCGGATCCGGACGGCATTACCTATCCGGTCCCGGGCAACGACGACGCTGCTCGCGCCATCCAAACCTACTGCGACCTGTTCGCTGACGCGGTTCTGGACGGTCTGGCTGCTGGCGCTGCTGCTCAAGGCATCGACCTGGGCGCTCTGGAAGCTCCGGTTGAGCCGGCTCTGGCTGCCGAAGAAGCTCCGGCTGCTGAAGAAGCCGCTCAAGGCTGATTTTTCTGAGTTCATCCCCATATTGAGGGTGAACTGACGTCAAACCGACATGCGGCCGGGCTAATGGTCCGGCCGCGCAATCGAATTTCAGGAGAAGAACATGGCCGAGATCACTGCCGCCCTCGTGAAGGAACTTCGCGAGCGTTCGGGCGTCGGCATGATGGACTGCAAGAAGGCGCTGGTTGAAAACAACGGCGACATCGAAGCAGCTATCGACTGGCTGCGCGCCAAGGGCCTGTCCAAGGCTGCCAAAAAGGCTGACCGCGTTGCCGCTGAAGGCGTCGTCGCTGTTGCTACCGAAGAAAACGGCGCTGGCGAAACCGCTTCGGCGATCGAGTTCAACGCTGAAACCGACTTCGTTGCCCGTAACGACCTGTTCCAGACCGCTGCCAAGCAGTTCGCTGTTCTGGGTCTGAAGAACGAAGGCGTTGAAGCTATCTCGGCTGCAACCCTCGAGAACGGCCGTACCGCTGGCGACGAAATCACCCAGCTGATCGCCACCATCGGTGAGAACATGAACCTGCGTCGTTCGGCCCGTCTGTCGGTCGAGCAAGGCGCTGTGGCTTCGTACGTCCACAACGCTGTGTCGCCGGGCGTCGGCCGCATCGGCGTTCTGGTCGCCATCGAAGGCGCTGGTGACAAGGCTGCTGTCCGTGAACTGGGTCGCAAGATCGCAATGCACGTTGCAGCAACCGCACCGCTGGCTCTGGACACCTCGGATCTCGATCCGGCTGCTATCGAAAAAGAACGCGCTGTTCTCATCGAAAAGGCCAAGGAAGAAGGCCGTCCGGACAACATGATCGAAAAGATCGTGGAAGGCCAAATCAACAAGTTCCAGAAGGAAGTGGTGCTCTCGAAGCAACCGTTCGTGATGGACCCGGACGTGACCATCGAGCAGCTGGTTGCCAACACCGGTAAGGAACTGGGCGCTGAGCTGAAGCTGGTTGGCTTCGTTCGCCTGGCTCTGGGTGAAGGCGTCGAGAAGGCCGACACCCCGGACTTCGCTGCTGAAGTCGCTTCGATGACGGGCGGCAACTAAGCCTAAAATCTTCCTAATTAGGAAGATAAAGCTAAAAGGGCGCGTTCGGCTTTGGTGGCCGGCGCGCCCTTCGTTTATGATGAGCCGCCGATTCACTTCTGCGCGGCTGCCTCAGCAAGTTTTACGGACCCAAAAGCATGACCGACGCCCCTTCTGAATTCCGATACAAACGCGTTCTCTTGAAGGTGTCCGGTGAGGTGCTGATGGGTGATCAGGCCTATGGCATCGACATGAAGACGGTCGATAAGGTCGCCGCGGCTGTGGCCGATGTGGCGGCTCAGGGCGTCGAAATCTGCCTTGTGATCGGTGGCGGCAACATCTTCCGTGGTCTGTCCAAGGCTGCCGAAGGCATGGACCGTGCCAATGCCGACTATATGGGCATGCTGGCCACCATCATGAACGCACTGGCTATGCAGGGCGCGCTGGAGAAGATCGGCGTCGATACCCGCGTGCAGAGCGCCGTGCCGATGAACACCATTGCCGAGCCGTACATCCGTCGTCGTGCTCTGCGTCACCTCGAAAAGGGCCGCGTGGTGATCTTCGCTGCTGGCGTTGGCGCTCCGTTCTTCACCACTGATTCTGGTGCCGCTCTGCGTGCTGCCGAAATGGGTTGCGATGCGCTGCTGAAAGGCACCAGCGTGGACGGTGTCTATACCGCCGACCCGAAGAAAGATGCCTCGGCCACCCGTTACGACACCCTGACCTATCAAGACGTGCTGGCGAAAGACCTGCGCGTTATGGATGCTTCGGCTATTGCTCTGATGCGCGACAGCGGCGTGCCGATTGTGGTCTTCTCGATTCGCGAAGAAGGTTCGCTGAAGAAGACCTTGACGGGTGAGGGTACCTTCACCGTCATTAAGAACAACGCCGCCTAAGTGCGGCAGACTGAACGACTTTCGATCTAGGACCTAATGTAATGGCAAAACCTGATCTCAAGACTTTCCGCGACCGTATGGACAAGTCGGTCAATGCGCTGAAGGACGACTACGCTGGCCTGCGTACCGGCCGTGCAAACTCGGGCCTGCTGGATCCGGTGATGGTCGAGGCCTATGGCTCGATGTCGCCGCTGAACGCTGTGGCTGCTGTTTCGGTGCCGGAACCGCGCATGATCTCGGTCAATGTGTGGGACAAGGGCATGGTCGTCTCGGTCGAGAAGGCAATCCGCGCTGCCGGTCTGGGTCTGAACCCGATCGTGGACGGTCAAACCCTGCGTATCCCGATCCCGCCGCTGACCGAAGAGCGCCGTAAGGACCTCGTGAAGCTGGCCGGCAAATATGCTGAAGACAAGAAGATCGCCGTCCGTAACGTTCGCCGTGACGCCAACGACGAGCTGAAGAAGGCTGAAAAGGCCGGCGAAATCAGCCAGGACGATCAAAAGAAGATGGAAACCGAAGTCCAGAAGGATACCGATGCGGCGATCAAGCGCATCGACGAGACCTTCAAGGCTAAGGAAGTCGAGATCATGCAGGTCTAAGGTTATTACAGCCTTAGTGAGGAATAGAGACTCGATGTCGGTTCAGCAGATCGTTCCGGCTCCTGCAAAGGGGCCACAGCATGTCGCCATTATTATGGACGGCAACGGTCGCTGGGCCGAGCGTCGAGGCTTGCCCCGTTCTCTGGGACACAGGGAAGGGGTTCAGGCCCTGCGCCGCACGATCAAGGCGGCACCGGATCTGGGTATTCGCTGTCTGACGGTTTTCGGCTTCTCGACCGAGAACTGGAGCCGTCCGGCAGACGAAGTTTCCGACCTTATGGGTCTTGTGCGCGCCTTCATCGGCACGGACCTCAAGCGTCTGGAACAGGCGGGCGTTCGCGTTCGCATTCTGGGGCGCCGTATCGGCCTGCCCAAAGATATTGTCGAGATCGTCGAGCGCGCAGAGCGCCAGACCGCTCACAATGACAAGTTTGTTCTTCAGGTCGCCTTTAACTATGGCGGCCGTGCCGATCTGGTCGATGCAGCCCAGGCGCTGGTAGAGCGCGCGGCATCGGAAGGCTCTTTTGAAGTCACCGAAGACCTTTTTGGCCAATCCCTTTCTTCTGCGGGCGCGCCTGCTGTTGATCTGATTATTCGAACGTCCGGCGAGCAAAGGCTGTCCAACTTCCTTCTTTGGGAATGTGCCTATGCCGAACTGGTATTTCAGGACGTCCTCTGGCCCGACTATGGCCACGACACACTGAAGGAAGCCATCGGACAATATGGACGCCGTGACCGTCGATTTGGCGGACGTGAAGTGGTCGAAGGTCCGGGGGCCGAGACCGTAGAGGCTGCAAGCTAAATGGCTTTGAAACCCAAGGATATTGCCCTGAGAGCGGCTTCTGCACTGGTGCTTGCACCGGCTGCGGTGCTGGCTATGTGGGCGGGTGGTGTATGGTTCACGGCGCTGGTGGTGGCCGCCGGTATCATGCTGGCGTTCGAATGGGCGCGCATGAGCGAGCCGCGCGACTGGAAAGTCGTGGGCGTCGCTGTGGCCGCCGGTGTGGTTGTTCCGCTGATCGCTGCGCACGTCGGCCAGATGTCGCTGTCGTTCGTTCTGCTGGTCTTTGGCGCGGCTGTGGCCGGTCTCTTGGCCCACCGTCGTGGCGGCGAGGGGCTGGATGGTGCCTATGGCGTGCTCTACCTCGGTTGGCCGTGCATTCTGCTGATCTGGATGCGCGATATGAACGCGGTGCAAGGCCTGTACTGGACGGTTCTTGTGTTCGCGGTCGCTTGGGCGGCTGACATTCTGGCCTATCTGGTCGGCAGCGCCATCGGCGGCCCGAAACTGTGGCCGCGCTTTTCTCCGAACAAGACGTGGTCGGGCTTCATCGGCGGTTTGCTGGCAGGTTCCGCAGCGGGTGCAGCGATGGCTGCGTGGCTGGATATGGGCGCGCTCAATTTCGTGTGGGGCGGTGTTCTGGGCCTGA
>JAEZHG010000133.1 GCA_023436945.1 Pseudomonadota bacterium
GGCGATGGACAGGGCCCGCGCCCTGAACGCCGAAACGGGTGTTGGTGCCGCCTATGACTTGCAAAGACTGCGCCTGCGCCTCAACTGAGTGTGTGCTGGTCTAAAGGCTTGCACCTCAGTGGCCCGCGCTTCAAACAGGGCCAAACGACAGTCAAAGGACATGCCATGCTCAAGGTCGCCATCCAGATGGACCCGATCGAGGACGTTAACGTCAACTCGGACACCACCTTCCTGATGGCCCTTTCGGGGCAGGCACGCGGCCACAAGCTGTGGGTCTATGACTTCCGCACCCTCGCTCTGGACGAAGGCGTCCTCTACTGCCGCGCCCGTCCGGTAACCGTCAAAAAGGTGCAGGGCCAGCACGTCGAGTTCGGCCCTGAAGAACGCCTGAACCTCGAAGATGATATCGATGTGGTTCTGATGCGTCAGGACCCACCATTCGACATGGCCTATGTGACAGCCACATATCTGCTGGAGCGCATCCATCCCAAGACGCTGGTGGTCAATGATCCTGCAGAGGTCCGCTCTGCCCCCGAGAAACTGATCGCCACCCTGTGGCCGCAACTGCAGCCGCCGACCCTGATCACTTCCGATCCGGTCGCCCTCACCGACTTCCACAAGAAGCACGGCGATGTGGTTCTAAAGCCGCTTCACGGCAATGCGGGCTCTGGTGTGGTGCGTCTCAAGGCCGATGACCCTAACCTCGATGCCCTGATCGAAATCCACGCCGGTGCATCGCGCGATCCGCTGGTGATCCAGAAATTCATTCCGGCCGTCTCGGCAGGCGACAAGCGCATTATCCTTGTCGATGGCGAACCTGTGGGCGCAATCAACCGTATTCCGGCCAAGGATCAGGTGCGTTCGAACCTGCGTGTGGGCGGCACCGCTGCTCCGGTCGAACTGACAGAGCGCGACAAGGAAATCTGCGCCACCATTGGCGGCTTCCTGAAAGAACGCGGCCTGATCTTCGTCGGTATCGATGTGATCGGTGACTATATGACCGAGATCAACGTCACATCCCCGACCGGCGCACAGCAACTGCTCGACTTTGCCGGTATCGATGCCACCGACATCATGTGGCAGGTGATCGAAAAGAAACGCGCGCAATAATAACAACGTTATTGCAAAGCTGAATAGTTCGTGATTTGTTCCCCTCCGGTTAGGCGGGGGAACAGTCATGGTTGCGCGTGTGGTTACAGTGGCTTTCGATGGCGTCGAGGCTCGCCGCGTTGATGTCGAGGTTCAGCTTCTAGCGACGCCGCAGGGCGCGTTCTCTATCGTCGGCCTGCCTGACAAGGCCGTGGCCGAAAGCCGTGAGCGCGTGCGCGGGGCCTTCGCCGGTATCGGTTTGGCCTTGCCGCCAAAGAAGGTCATCGCCAACCTCGCGCCCGCCGATCTGCCCAAGGAAGGCAGTCACTTCGACCTGCCGATAGCACTCGCCCTTCTTGCCTCGATGGGCGTGATAGGACCGGACTGTCTCGACGGCTGGGCCGCGATCGGGGAGCTGGGGCTGGATGGTCGCATCGCTTCTGTGGGCGGCGCGCTTCCTGCTGCGGTTGCCGTCAATGCCATGGGTCTTGGCCTGATCTGCCCGGAAGCCAATGGCCCAGAGGCCGCATGGGCGGGGGATGCACGTATCCTCGCCCCGCGCTCGCTGATTGGCCTGATCAATCATTTCAAAGGCTTGCAGATACTGACAGCCCCCTCTCCCGGCGCGCTGAATGAAGGCAGTGCCGTGCCGGACCTGAGCGACGTGAAGGGACAAGAAGGCGGCAAGCGGGCCTTGGAGATCGCCGCAGCAGGCGGCCACAACATCCTGTTCAAGGGACCACCGGGGTCGGGCAAGTCCATGCTGGCCCAGCGCCTTCCGGGGCTATTGCCACCTCTGACGCCGACGGAACTTCTGGAAACCTCGATGATATGGTCTGTGGCGGGTCTGATTGATCGCGGTGCCCTGACCCGCGAGCGCCCGTTCAGGGCCCCGCACCACAGCGCCTCCATGGCGGCGCTGACGGGGGGCGGCCATCGCGCCAAGCCGGGTGAGGCGTCGCTGGCGCATAATGGCGTGCTGTTCCTCGATGAGTTGCCCGAATATGCCCCGCAGGCGCTGGATTCCCTTCGCCAGCCGCTCGAGACGGGCGAGATCATGGTGGCGCGGGCCAATGCCCATGTGCGCTATCCGGCGCGCTTCCAGCTCGTCGCGGCCATGAACCCCTGCCGCTGCGGACTGGGAGGTGCCGGTCGTGGAGCCTGCGGTAAGGCACCGAGATGCCAGCGCGACTATCAGAACCGCATATCCGGCCCTCTGTTCGACCGCATCGACCTGACCGTCGAGACCCCGCCCGTCACTGCTGCGGACATGGCACTTCCTCCCCCCGCCGAGGGGACCAAGGAGGCCGCTGCCCGAGTGGCTGTGGCCCGCCAGATACAAATCGAGCGCGGCGAGACCATGGGCCTGTCACCCAGCGACAGCCTGAACGCCCGCCTGAGCGGCGAGGCCCTTGAAAAGTTCACTGCTCCGGACGAGGCCGGAAAGGCGCTGCTGATGAAGGCTGGTGAGACAGGTGGCCTGACCGCGCGCGGATGGACCCGCACCCTTCGCCTTGCCCGCACCATCGCTGATCTTGAAGGCTCGCCCACCATCTTGAGACGCCATATCGCCGAGAGCCTGATGTACCGCCGCGCGACCTTGGGCGCGGAGGAAAGCTTCAACCGCCAGACCGCACCGGCCTTCTGAACAGAATATCGCGGTTCGTCAGACCTTAATGATTGAAGCCTAGCTTCACCTTATGGACAGTTCAGACCGTAACAAGCCCGCCAGTGCTTCAGGCAAACCGCCAGCGGGAGGACAGGAACAACAGTTCCTGCGTCTGATGAGCCACGAGATGCGCACCCCTTTGAATGGGGTGATCGGCATGCTGGGCCTGCTTTCGCGCACCCGCCTCGACGGTGCACAGCGTGCCTATGCGGAGGCCGCACAGAAATCGGCTGAGCACCTATTGGGTTTGGTCAATGACCTGCTGGACTATGCGCGGCTGGAAGCGGGCGCGCTGGAGTTCGATCTGGCCACTGTCGATCCCGAGAACCTGACGCGCAGTGTCGCCGAACTGCTCAGCCCCCGCGCCCATGAGCGTGATCTGGAAATCGTCTGGTCCGTCGCACCGGATATGCCCCACATCATCGCCGATGAAGGGCGCCTGCGTCAGGTGCTGTTCAATCTGGCAGGCAATGCGGTGAAATTCACTGACAAGGGCGGCGTTCATATTCAGGTCAAAACCTGTGGCGGTACGGCCAAGAACCCGAAGGTCAGCTTCATCATCGATGACAATGGGCCGGGCGTTCCGATTGATGCTCGCACCCGCATCTTCGAAGAGTTTGGCCACGCCGATCAGACCGACGCCGTCCGCCATGATGGTGCAGGGCTTGGCCTGGCCGTTGTGCGCAGACTGGCCGAAGCTATGAAAGGGCGTGTCTGGGT
>JAEZHG010000179.1 GCA_023436945.1 Pseudomonadota bacterium
ACGTGGCCACCCTCCATCTGCACCTTCATCCGCTCATAGACGAGGCGTTCGTGGGCGGCGTGCTGATCGACAATCACCAGACCGTCGCGGGTCTGGGCGACGATATAGGTGGCGTGAAGCTGGGCGCGGGCGGCACCCAGCGGATAATCGATGGGATCAATCGGCGTGTTGGGCTGGGGCGAGATCTGACCCGCATGCTCGGCTTGAACTTCTGACAAGGTGCGGAAGGTCGGCGCGGCCTGCTGACCTGACCAAGTGTGTTCCACGCGTGCGGAGCGTTCCGACAGGCCGGGGATGATCTGTGTAACAGCCTCGGGCTTTGACCAACCCGCCCAGCCAGAAAAGCCAGCAGCAGTCGGCGCTAGCGAAGCCTGATCGCCATAGGTCTGAACGCCCGTGTGTGGCTGGAAGCCGGACAGGGCATCTGCCGCCACGGTGGTCGAGGCGCGGTGACCCGCGGCATGAAGCGCATGTTTGAGTGCGCCGACGATCAGACCGCGCACCAACGCGGGGTCACGGAAACGAACCTCGGCCTTGGCAGGGTGAACGTTCACATCGACATAGAGCGGGTCGATATCGATAAACAGGGCCGCTGCCGGATGGCGATCACGTGCAAGGAAGTCTGCATAGGCTCCGCGCAGAGCGCCTTGCAGAAGGCGGTCACGCACAGGGCGGCCATTCACGAACAGGAACTGGTGGGCCGCATTGCCGCGCGAATAGGTCGGCAGGCCCGCATAACCCGACAGGCGCACGCCATCGCGTTCCTGATCGATCAGCAGGGCATTGGCTTCGAACTCACGGCCCAGCAGCGCGCCAAGGCGACGAAGACGGCCTTCATCGCCCTTATGCTCGGCGGGTAGGCGCAGGCTGGTCTTGCCATCCAGCGTCAGGGTGAAGGCTACATCCTCATGCGCCATAGCCTGACGCTTGATCTCTTCTGAGATCGCCATAGCCTCGGCCCGTTCCGACTTCATGAACTTCAGGCGGGCAGGGGTGGCATAGAATAGATCGCGGACCTCGACCCGCGCACCGTGCAGGCCGGGGAAGGCGGCGGGGGATACCGGATGGTGGTGACCGCCTTCGACCGTGATGGCCCATGCCTCGTTCTTCTGGCCGTTATCGGCGCGAGCGCGGGTGGTGATGTTCAGTCGTGCGACAGAGCCGATGGAGGGCAGGGCCTCGCCACGAAAGCCGAGAGTGAAGATACGCAGCAGGTCCACATCGCCCGCATCATCCGGCTCCAGCTTGGAGGTGGCATGGCGCTCGACGGCGATAGGCAGTTCATCCTTGGGAATGCCCTTGCCATCGTCTGCGATAAGAATTCGCGTTAGCCCACCACCGTCTGCCTGAATCTCGATATGGGTCGCACCCGCGTCAATGGCGTTCTCGACCAGTTCTTTAATGGCGCTGGCAGGACGCTCGACCACCTCGCCGGCGGCGATGCGGTTCACGGTTTCGGGCGGGAGACGACGAATGGGCATGGGATTCGCAAGATAGGGTGCGAATGGCCTTGATGCATCTTTCTCTTGGTTGCACCGTTATATTTTTCGAAATAGGCCTTGCAAAACCATAATAGAAACACTTACTGTTGCGAATGGACAGCGGGGCTGTCCTTTGAGTTTCCCCTTTTGCTGCGTCCCGGCAGCCATTCCCTCATAGGTCTACAATGAAGATCAAAGCTGCATTCGTTGCTGTCGCTGCTGCCGCTCTCATGGCTGCCTGCTCGCAACCGGCTAACCAAGGCACTCAAACCGAAGCCGCATCGACCGCTCCGGTCGAGCTGAAGGCTCCGTCGGGCGTCTATAACCTCGACCCGACCCACGCCAACCTGCAATGGTCGGTGCTGCACAACTCGGTTTCGAACTACACCGCACGCTTCAACGTCTTTGCCGGCAAGCTGAACCTCGACGCGTCTGACCTGTCGAAGTCCTCGATCGAGCTGACCATCGACCCGGCCTCGGTCGATGCCAACTTCCAGGGCGACTACGTCGGCACACACGCCCAGACCGGCTTCAAGAGCTGGAACGAAGACATCGCCAAGGCTGCTGACAAGCTGAACGCCGGTGCCTTCCCGCAAATCACCTTCAAGTCGACCAACGTGGCCCTGACCGGTCCGCGCACGGCTGATGTGACGGGCGACCTGACCTTCCTCGGCGTCACCAAGCCGGTGACCCTGAAGGCCACCTTCAACGGCGAAATCGAAAAGCACCCGTTCCTTCAGGTTCCGACCCTCGGCTTCTCGGCTGAAGGCACCTTCAAGCGTACCGATTTCGGTATGGCTATGGGCTATGTCGGTGACGAAGTGACCATCAAGTTCGATGGCGAGTTCCTGCAGGAAGCTGCTCCGGCCGCTCCGGCTGCCTGATAGGCCCATTAAAGAAGGGCGGCATCCAGTCGGGTGCCGCCCTTTTTATTTATCCATTATTGCACGACCGAGTTGACCCCCGATGGCTCTGAGACCTGACCGTTATTCCGCCGTGGCGATCACGCTGCACTGGCTTATCGCTATCGCCATCCTGTCGATGATCCTGATGGGCTGGTGGATGAGTGACGCGATTAACGAGCCCGATACTCAAGCCTTGGCCTATCGGGTGTTCCAGATTCACAAGT
>JAEZHG010000288.1 GCA_023436945.1 Pseudomonadota bacterium
GGCAGATTCCCCGGCACCATCCCGTAAACGATCCCCTCCCCACTGATCCGCACATTCTGCACACCCAGAGCCTTCAGCTCGCCCTCGAGCAGCCGCGCCAGCACAAGCTGCTTTTCCGTGCTCGGCCATTTACCCGCGTCCTCAGCCGACTGTGTGTCGATCTTGATATAGCGGAGGAACCGGTCCATAGCGGACTCGGAGGGCGCCTTTTGCTGTGAAAACCCCGTGATCGTAAGAGCGAATAAAAAGAAAAACAAAAGTCCAAATTTCATATCAACTTAACCGGCTTTTTACCGGTCTCTCCACTATCTCCTTGATCTCTTCGATTATCTCTCTGTACTTAGCTGCAAGCGGGGAGTCATGTATGTCCGTGTCAAGATTTTGGCCTTCGGTGTACGGGATTATGATGCGCAAGTTCGTGCCAACGGACACAAGAATCTTTGTATAGTTCTTTGAAGTGATAAGGTCGTCCCAATCGGCACGAGATCCGCCGTCTCGAATGAAGCACTTATTTTTCCAGTCGGAGACGTAGCTAGAGAGCCGATTATAGAAGTTCTCCCAATCCTCCCGACGTACGCTACCGGAGAACTCTCTAAAGAAGCGTTCTGTGTGGGTTCGCAACGATTCTGCACCGTTTGGAAGAATCCACAAAAGCGCGGTCGCATAGGCGTTTGCGATCTTTATGTACGGGCGAACAAGTAGTTCGTATCCCGCAACTTTGCCCGGCCACGAGACCCCGCCCGGATTTAAACCAAAGAAATGTCTTCCTTGCTCTTTGGTGTCACCGATGTGGAGCAAGACCTGAAGGCTGTCAGCCCCGTTATGTACTGTCGGTACGATCCGGCTTTCGTTGACCCATTGGAAGTCGAGAGGCGCGAACTGACGCGCAATCGGGCCGGCCTTCATTTCGACGTTGCCATAAACCTGATTCGTAATAAATGCGAGGCGTTCCATCAAGCAGGGATAAATGGACGCACGTGGGTCATTGCTGAAGCTGATGTCGCAAAGCAGTTGGTGGTGGCAGCCACCAAGTTGCCTAGGGTGCTCGGATGGCGGCTTTGCGACACGAAATACGCGGGGATTTCGTCTAGGTTCGTCAGCACTTTCTTCCTTGGCAGGTTCGCGGAGCCTCTTCACCTGGTCGGCAGATTCATCTTTCCCTAGCATTCGCAAGAACCGCTCGGCTGTATCCAAAGCTCGGTGGGTGTCTTCGGACGAAAAGTTGACTTGATGGGCCCATTCGTTTCTAACCTCACGTAATTCGTGTGCTAGAGTCCGGGCTTTTCGTGGGAAGTCCGCGCCAATCTCAAACCAGCGATTGGTGATAAGCCGCAAAGAATTCGCTACATCATCGGTTTTCTCGTCTGGAAAGTGAGAGAGGGCAAGATCTGCAATAGCCAACTTAACCACCTGGAGGCAACGACCAATAATCGCATGGTTATCCATTTCCATTGGGGAACCCCCTATCATAGCTTCACGCAGACATTCTTTTCTTCTGTAAAGAACCGAAGTGCTTCAAATCCTCCCTCGCGGCCCATGCCGCTGTCCTTGACGCCGCCGAAGGGGGTGCGGAGGTCGCGGAGGAGCCAGCAGTTTATCCAGATTATGCCGGCCTCGAGTTGGGCGGCGACGCGATGGGCCCGGGAGAGGTTTTGAGTCCAGACAGTAGCTGAGAGGCCATAGCGGACCGTGTTCGCGTAACCGAGAACCTCTTCTTCCGAGTCGAAAGGCATGATCGTCACGACCGGGCCGAAGATCTCTTCGGTGTTGGTGCGGCAATCGCAGGTCAGGCCTTCGATTACTGTCGGCTGGATGAAAAGTCCGTCTGAGCAGCGGCCGTCGAGCGGTACCGATTCGCCGCCAGTCAATATCGTCCCGCCTTCTTCTTTAGCAAGGTCGATGTACGACATTATCTTGTCGAAATGCTGCCGCGAGACGATCGCACCGACATCGGTGTCTGCTTGTAGTGGATCACCGATCTTGAGTTTCGACACGCGTTCGACAAAATCGGTTTTGAACTTTTCGTAAATGGGTCGCTCGACGAAGATGCGCGACCCGCAGAGACAGATCTCGCCCTGATTGGAGAACGACGAGCGGATCGTCGTAGAGAGCATCCCCTCGTAATCGCAATCGGCGAAGATAATGTTCGGGTTCTTTCCGCCGAGTTCGAGCGAGAGCTTCTTGAACATCGGTGCGGCGGTGCGTGCGATCTCTGCTCCGGTCTTCGTCCCACCGGTGAACGAGATTGCCTTTACGTCTTTGTGAGCGACGATTGCCGAGCCAACTTTCGGGCCGGTGCCGTGAATGATGTTCAGCACCCCTGCGGGAAGCCCCGCCTCCATGCAGAGCTTGGATAGCAGGTAAGCCGTCATCGGCGTCACCTCGCTCGGCTTCGCGACGACGGTGCACCCGGCTGCGATCGCAGGGGCGATCTTCCAGGTGAACAGGTACAGCGGCAGGTTCCACGGAGATATACAGCCCACTACCCCGACCGGCTGCCTCAGAGTGTAGTTGATCGCCTGCCCGACCGTTTCGTGCGATTCGTTCCACGTGTGCATCGCGGCGGTCGCGTAGAATCGGAAATTCGCCACCGCCCGCGGGATATCAACGGCCCGTGCCAAGGAT
>JAEZHG010000289.1 GCA_023436945.1 Pseudomonadota bacterium
GCGGCTGCTCTCAAGAGTGCCTATCGCAAACTGGCGATGCAGCAGCACCCGGACCGCAATGGCGGCTCCGAAGAGTCTCTCGCCAAGTTCAAAGAAATCTCCGAAGCCTATTCGGTCCTGTCCGACGAGCAAAAGCGCGCGGCCTATGACCGTTATGGCCATGCCGGTGTGAACGGTGGCGGTGCCGGTGGCGGCAACCCGTTCGGACAGGGTGGCGGCTTCCACGACATCAACGACATCTTCAGCCAGGTCTTCGGCGATGCCTTTGGCGACGCCTTTGCCGGTCGCGGCGGTGGCCGCTCCAGCCATGGCCCGCGCCGTGGTTCTGACCTGCGCTATGATATGGAGATCACCCTCGAGCAGGCCTATCAGGGCGCCGAGGTCGAGATCAACGTCCCCACCACCATGACCTGCGAGCCGTGCGAAGGCTCGGGCGCGAAGAAGGGCACCAAGCCGACCATCTGCTCGACCTGCGGCGGCGCTGGCCGCGTGCGGCAGGCCAACGGCTTCTTCCAGGTGGAGCGCACTTGCCCACGCTGCGGTGGCTCGGGCGAGATGATTTCGGATCCTTGCCCGGAATGCCGCGGTCAGGGTCAGGTTCGCAAGAACCGCCGCCTGTCGCTCAAGATTCCGGCTGGCGTGGATGACGGCTCGCGCATCCGTCTGACGGGCGAGGGCGAGGCTGGACAGCGTGGTGGTCCGCGCGGTGACCTCTATGTCTTCCTGTCGGTCACCCCGCACGAACTGTTCGAGCGCGATAATCTGGACCTGCTCGTCACGGTGCCTGTGCCGATGACGGTGGCGGCGCTGGGCGGCATCGTCGATGCGCCGTGTCTCGTCTCGACGGCCTGTGACGGGGCGTGCAAGCAGTCCGTAGAGGTTCCTGCGGGCTCGCAGACCGGCAAGACTGTCCGCATCAAGGGCAAGGGCATGCCGCACCTGAACGGGCGTACCCGTGGAGACCTTGTAGTGGAGCTGTTTGTCGAGACCCCGACCGACCTGACCGCTCGCCAGAAGGAGCTTCTGCAAGAGCTGGCCTCCTCGCTGGGCGAGAAACAAACGCCTCGTAACTCCAGTTTCGCTGGTAAAGCCAAGCGCTTCTGGGCAGATATCATGGGTAGTGACCCAGACGAGACGAAAGACGACGCAGCGTGAGTGATCTTTTCCACGCCGGTATCTCCGGTGCCCGTGGCCGCATGGGACGTGCGGTTTCGCAAGCGCTGGATGCGCGCTCCGACGTGGTTGTGGCCTCGCGTTTCGACCGTGGCGAGACGGTTGATCTGTCCCTCTGCGACGTGATCATCGACTTCTCAACGCCGGAAGCCTCTGTCGCACTGGCCAAGGCCTGCGCCGAGGCCAATGGTCCGGCGCTGGTCATCGGCTCCACCGGCTTCACTCCGGAACAGGAAGCCGAGATCGATGCGGCTGCCGAAAAGATTGCCATCGTTAAAAGCGGCAACTTCTCGCTGGGCGTAAACATGCTGATCGGGTTGGTCCGCAATGCGGCCCAACGTCTGAACGCCAAGGACTGGGATATCGAGATCACCGAGGGGCATCACCGCCGCAAGGTGGACAGCCCGTCCGGCACGGCCCTGATGCTGGGTGAAGCGGCAGCTGAAGGTCGAGGCGTTGAACTGTCTGACGTGCGCACGCCGCCCTATGACGGTGTCCAAGGCCCGCGCGCCGAAGGCACCATCGGCTTCTCGGTCATTCGTGGCGGCGGCATCATCGGTGAACATTCGGTGATGTTTGCCTCCGACGACGAGGTCCTGACCCTGTCGCACTCGGCCATCGACCGCAGCCTGTTTGCCAAGGGCGCTGTCGCTGCTGCGGCATGGGTGCGTAACCGTCCGGCAGGTCTTTACGATATGCAGGACGTTCTGGGTTTCCGTCAGGCCTGATTGGGCCTAGACCGGACCTATGATCCGGCAGGGCACAAGTTACGGTATTGCGCTGAGGGCCTGTTCGGCCCTTAGCTTCTCTCTGATGAGCGCCTGTATGAAATGGGCCTCAGACCTGGAGCCTGTAACGGCGGGCGAGATGGTGTTCTACCGCTCGCTGTTCGGGCTTCCGATTGTCATCATCTGGATCATGAGCCAGCACGCGGGGCTGGATGCGATCAAGACCAAGCGGCCTCTAGTTCACCTGTGGCGCTGCGGTCTGGGTGTGACGGGTATCTTCCTGCTGTTCGAAGGCTTGCGGCACCTGTCGCTGGCCGATGCGATCACGATCGGCTTTACCTCACCGATCTTTGCGACCCTGCTGTCCATCGTCTTCCTCAAGGAAAAGGTCGGCAAGCATCGCTGGAGCGCTATCGCTATGGCTTTCCTTGGCGTGGTTGTCGTGATGCGGCCGGGTATGGAGGGCGCGCCGCCATTAGGTGGTCTGCTGACCGCCCTGGGCGGGGCATTTGTGGCGGCGTCTGTGACCGTGACCCTTCGCCAGCTGGGCAAGACCGAAACCGCGACCTCTATCGTCTTCTGGTTCTTTATCGCCTGCTGCGTGGCGGGAGGCAGCTTCAGCCTAATCTACGGCCAGTTCCATAGCTGGCAGGTCATTGGTGTGCTGGCCCTCGGCGGACTTGCCGGAGGCGTGGCGCAGATGTTCATGACCACATCGCTGCAACACGCGCCTGTGTCGGTGCTTGCTCCGCTGGATTACCTCCAGATGGTCGGTGCCATTGTGCTGGGCTGGCTTTTGATGAGCGACGTGCCGACCTTCTGGACCCTGTGCGGTGCCCTGCTGATCGTCGGTAGCGGCCTCTATACCGCGTGGCGCGAACGGGTGCTGCGGCGCGAGATTACGCCGCCCGCTCCTTCGTCAACGGTCTAGGCGGTTCACCCAAAAGCCGCAGCAGGGTTCTGCGCCAATCCATGACGGTGCTCGGGCGATCCCCCAAAAGCCTGCCCAGTTCCTGATCAGGAAGAGCTTCTTCGTCGGGTGCGATCATTGACCAGCCCACCACATCACGGGCCGGGATCTCTTCGCGCGCGACCACCTCGATATTGTCGTGGCGTTCGTCGAAATGCAGATGCAGCATCAACAGGTCCAGTGCCGCAGGCGGTCCTTCGAGCATCTGGATGAAATAGCCGTCCTGCAGCGTCAGGATGCCGGTAATACCGGCTTGGCTGTTCAATTGGGCCGACACCCTCACGATATCGGCCAACTGATCCGTCTTCTCGGCAGGCTTAAGCTTGGAGGCGCTTAGATAGATCAGGCAGTCCAGGGTGTTCATACGCGCCCTGTCCTTTCGGTTGCCGGAAAAACTATGTCGAGCGGGAGGCTCAACGACCGGTTGAACCAAACCCTCCCTCGCCACGTACCGTTTCGTCAAGTGCCGTTACGACAGATACCACGGCCTGCTCGTGACGGGCGATGACCATCTGGGCGATGCGTTCGCCGCGTTTGATGTCAAAAGCTTCCTGCCCGTGGTTGATCAGGATGACGCCCACTTCGCCGCGATAGTCGCTGTCGATGGTGCCCGGAGAGTTCAGGGTGGTGATGCCGTGCTTCAGGGCCAGACCCGAGCGTGGACGCACCTGTGCCTCATAGCCCGGCTCCAGCGCGATCTTCAGGCCCGTCGGGATCAGGGCGCGTGCGCCCGGTGCCAGCGTCACCACCTCGTCTGCACCGATGGCGGCGCGCAGGTCCATACCGGCGGAACCGGAGGTCTCATAGGCAGGCATAGCCAGGCCCTCGGCGTGGGGCAGGGCAAGAATACGAAGCGTGGTCATGAAGTTTTTCAGGCCTTGAAATGGTCGGCGATACGGTCGGCAATACGGCGGGCAACCTCGGTCTTGGACTGACGCTCCCAGCTCTCACTGCCTTGGCGGGTAAACAGGGTGACGGCGTTGCGGTCAGAGCCGAACACATCGTCGGAAACATCATTGCCGATGATCCAGTCACAACCCTTGCGTGACAGCTTGGCCTTGGCATTGGCCTCAAGGTCAGAGGTCTCGGCAGCAAAACCGACCACCAGCTTGGGACGCAGGGGCGAGGGTTGGGACACGGCGGCCAGGATGTCGGGGTTTTCGATCAGATGCAGGGTCGGCGGGCCACCGGGAGCCTTTTTGATCTTGCCCGACGCCACGCCATCGACGCGCCAGTCGGACACGGCGGCGCTCATCACGGCAATATCGACGGGGGAGGCGGCCAGCTCCTGCTCGACCGCAGCCTTCATCTCGCTTGCGGCCTCGACCTCGATCCGGCGCACGCCAGCCGGCGCATTCAGGAACACAGGTCCCGAGACCAGCACCACCTCGGCACCCAGCTTGGCCAGCGCCTCGGCCACGGCATAGCCCTGCTTGCCGCTGGAGCGGTTGGTAATACCGCGCACGGGGTCGATGGGTTCGAAGGTTGGTCCAGCCGTCACAACGGCCTTGCGACCCGCCAGGGGGCGCGATCCCGCACCGATCAGATTGTTGATGGCCTCAAGAATGGCTTGAGGCTCGGCCATGCGGCCCTCGCCCACCTCGCCACAGGCCATCTCGCCGCTGTCAGGGCCCACAAAGGTGCCCCGATGGAAGCCGCCAAAGGCTTTGAGCTTGGCGATGTTGGCCTGAACCGCCGGATGCTCCCACATCCGCACATTCATGGCCGGTGCCCATAGGGTCTGTTTGTCGGTGGCCAGAAGGGTGGTGGAGGCTAGATCATCAGCCATACCGTTGGCGGCCTTGGCAATAAGCCCTGCCGTTGCGGGTGCCACGACCAGCAGGTCCGCCCAGCGCGACAGTTCAATATGGCCCATCGAGGTCTCGTCCTCGGGCATGAACAGCTCTTGGCGCACAGGATGGCCGCTCAAGGCTGCCAGCGACATGGGGGTGACAAACTCTGCCCCTGCCTTGGTCAAGATGGTCATGACCTCGCCACCCGACTTCTTGATCAGGCGAACCAGTTCCAGCGCCTTATAGGCCGCGATCCCGCCACCGATGATCAGAAGAACGCGGCGGCCGTGCAGGGAGGTCATCGTCATAGGGACTGTTTAGCCGTCGCCTGTGACCGCGTCGAGACAGGCGCGATATTGGTTTGCCCAAATCACCGACCATTGATAACAGCGATATCCAAACTGTTTCGGGGGAAACTCATGGCTATTAGGTACGGGGCGGCGCTGCTTGTCGCGGCGCTGGGCGTGGCACTCGCGTCTTGCGGAAATGGCGGCTCAGCCGTGGAAACGCGCGACAGGGCTGAAAGCCAGCCATCGCAACCCGTTGGCCTGATTTCCGAAGCGGCAGAGGTGAGCGATGCCGTCAGCGAAACTCCCGTAAACGCCCCCAAGGCCACAGGCGTCCTGACCGGAAACCGCAGGGAAACTGCCGATGCCAAGGCGGTGCGCCTGTTCGAAAGAAATGGCCGTGACTTCGGCGCGGCTTCACCGGAAGACTATCTGGCCAAGGCGGTCGCCTTTACCTCGACCCCGCCACGCGATGCGGAAAAGGTCACGCGCCCCAATGGCGATGTGCTGATCTATCAGGCCAGCAGCAATACTTTCGCGGTAGTGGACCGTCGCGGCGTGGTCCGCACCATGTTCAAGCCCTCGACGGGGGCGGCCTACTGGCAGGACCAGAAGACCAAGGCCCCCGATTTCGGACGTTAGGCCGCCGTAAAGGTCAGCGGCGCACCCCAGAAGCGGGCGATCAGTTCGCTCTGCGGACCGGGGGTGCCGGTGGTCAGGAAGTCGCGACGACCGCTGTTGCCGAGGTCATACTCGGTGTGACGCTCGAAATAGCGTTCCAGAGCATCGGCCACGGCGGTGGGCTGGCTGATAACCTGAACGCCTTCGGGCAGGGCTTCGGCAAACAGGTCCGCCACGATCTCATAGTGGGTGCAACCAAGGATCGCCTTGTCCGGATGACGGCCAATGCGACGACGCAAGGCATCGACGTGGTCGCGAACCACAACGCGCAGCTCTTCTTCCGGCGCGCCCAGTTCGATCAGGCCAGCCAAGCCGGGGCAGGGCTCGGTAAAGACCGCCAGATCCTCGCGGCGCTTGTCGATCTCGATTTCATAGACACGGCTCATGGCCGTGGCAGCGGTGCAGAAGATGCCCGTGATGTCGATGGCTTCTTTCTTGAGGCCCTCAAGGCGGCCATCGCGCTCGGCCTCGAACGACCACGGCAGGCCGGTGGCGGCCTCGATGGTCGGCACGATGATGCCCAGCACGTTCAGCGGTCGGCCCATCTCTTTCGAGAACTGCGGCAACCACGTCTGCTGGAGGCGGCGCAGGGCAATGGCCGAGGCGGTATTGCACGCCAGAACCACAACCGAAGCCCCTGCACGGAACAGGGTCTCGCAGCCCGCTCGGGTCAGTTCGACGATTTCCTCGCCGCCACGACCGCCATAGGGGGCGTGCTTCTGGTCGCCCAGATAGATGAAGTCGCGCTCGGGGAAGCGGGACACGAGTTCACGGTGAACGGTCAAACCGCCCACGCCGGAGTCAAAAACGCCTATCGCCATACTGCGGCCTTTAGACCTCAAGGCTTTCCCCGTCCATCACTTCGCTTTAAACCCGAATACGGAAACGCTGCGGTTGCAAGACTACGGCGACGGATTTTATCAGGTTGGGAGAGACCCGATGCATAGACGCCATCTTCTTATTGGGGGCGCGAGCCTGTTTGCTCTGGGCGGTTGCGCCGCTGCTGGTGCGGATCTGGGGGGTATCGTGAATACCGTTGCGACGGCTGAGGAAGCCGCGATTGCCCGCGCTGTCCTGCCGAACACGGCACCGCGCGCTGAACTGTTGCAAGTCTGGACCGGCCCGTATGAAGGCGTTCCGCCGTGGGACAAGGTGACGGCGGCCAAGCTGCGTGAAGCCATGCTGGAAGGCATCGAACTGCGCCGCGCCGAAATCAACGCCATTGCCAATAATCCGGAACCGGCGACCTTCGCCAACACCACCGTTGCCATGCAGATGGCTGGCGAGCCGCTGGGCCGAGCCATGGCCATGTTCGGTGTGATGACCGGCAACATCGGCTCACCTGACTATCAGGCTCTCAACCGCGAAATCTCGCCGCTGCTGTCGGCAGCCAGCGACGAAACCACCTTCAACGAAGCCCTGTTCGCCCGCATCAAGCACGTGAACGACACCGCTGCATCGGCAGGTCTGACGGCGGAACAAGCCCGCATCGCCGAGCGCGCCTACAACAGCTTCGTGCGTAACGGTGCGGCTCTGGATGCGGCTGGCAAGGCTGAACTGGGCCGTATCAACACCGCCCTGTCGAATGCCTTCACCACCTTCGGCCAGAAGGTTGTCGAGGACGAAAAGACCTTCATCCACATCACCAACGAAGCCTCGCTGGCGGGCCTGTCGGCTGGTGACAAGGCTGCCGCTGCTGCTGCGGCCCAGCGCAACAACCTGACCGGTTGGGCCATCACCAACACCCGCTCGAGCGTTGATCCGTTCCTGTCGTTCGGTGATGACCGCGCCATGCGTGAAAAGGTCTGGCGCGCGTTTGTGAACCGCGGTGACAACGGCGACGCCAACGACACCAACGCGACCATCGCCCAGATCGTCGCCCTGCGTGACCAGCGCGCCAAGCTGCTGGGCTTCAAGAACCACGCCGAGTGGCGCATGCAGGACACCATGGCCAAGACCCCTGCGGCGGCTATGGAACTGATGGAACGTGTCTGGGCTCCGGCCAAGGCCCGCGTGGCCGAGGAAGTCGCCGACATGAAGGCGATTGCCGGTCACGACATCGAGCCGTGGGACTATCTCTACTACGCAGAGAAGGTCCGTAAGGCGAAGTACGACCTCGACCAGAACGAGCTGAAGAACTACCTCGAACTCAACAACGTCAAGGCGGGCGCCTTCTACATGGCCGAGCGCCTGTACGGCTTCACCTTCCACAAGATCACCGACGGCTCGGTGCCGGTGTTCCATCCGGACGTGGAAGTGTTCGAGGTCAAGAACAAGTCGGACGGCTCGCACGTCGGCCTGTTCTATTCGGACGACTTCGCCCGCTCGGGCAAGCGTTCGGGTGCATGGGCCACGACCTA
Organism: Pseudomonadota bacterium; assembly: GCA_023436945.1. Classification (GTDB taxonomy): domain Bacteria; phylum Pseudomonadota; class Alphaproteobacteria; order Caulobacterales; family Caulobacteraceae; genus Brevundimonas. The sequence goes on from JAEZHG010000289.1 coordinate 7,993, forward strand.
TCGTTCCTACTCGACCTATGACGGCGTGAAGAACGTTCTGGCCTCGAACAACAACAACTTCATCAAGGCTCCGAACGGCCCGCTGCTCATCTCGCTGGATGACGCCGAGACCCTGTTCCACGAGTTCGGCCACGCCCTGCACTCGCTGTCCTCGAAGGTCCGCTATCCGGCTCTGGCCGGCACCCCGCGCGACTATGTCGAGTATCCGTCGCAGGTGCACGAGCACTGGGTCCTGACCCGTCCGATCATCGACCGCTTCCTGAAGCACGTCGAAACCGGCCAGCCGATGCCGCAGGCTCTGGTCGAGAAGGTCGAGGCCGCTTCGACCTTCAACCAGGGCTATGCCACGGTGTCCTACCTGTCGTCGGCACTGGTCGACATGGACCTGCACACCCAGGCGACCCCGCCGACCGACATCGACGCCTTCGAGCGCGATAGCCTCGCACGCTTCGGCATGCCGAAGGAGATCGTGATGCGTCACCGTCTGCCGCAGTTCAACCACCTCTTCACCTCGGACGCCTATTCGGCGGGCTATTACTCCTACCTGTGGTCGGAAGTGATGGACGCTGACACCTGGGCCTACTTCGAAGAGTCCGGTGACGTCTTCAATCCGGTGATCGGTGCCAAATACAAGGAAATCATCCTGTCCGAAGGCAACACGACCGACCGTGCCGAAGCCTACCGTCGCTTCCGTGGCCGTAATCCGGACGTGGCGGCCCTGCTGAAGGTCCGCGGCTTCCCGACCCACTAACTCGGGTACATTTCGCGTAACAGACGGCCGGTGGAACCT
>JAEZHG010000018.1 GCA_023436945.1 Pseudomonadota bacterium
TCTTGTCATAGGGCAGGGTGATGCGCGGGGTGTGGATGACCAGATCGGCATCCAGCGCCAGAATCTCTTCGATATTGTTGGTGGCCAGAACGCCTGTGTCAGGGCGTTTGCACAGTTGGCCTGCATCCACGCCGTTCTTCTTGTCGGAGTAGACATAGACCCCGACCAGCTCCAGCGCCGGATCGTCAATAATCCTGCGAAGGGCCGTGCGCCCCATAGAACCCGTTGCCCACTGTACGACTTTGATCACTCACAACTCCCCGACATTTGTATTTTGGTCTTTTCAGACCGTAGTTAGTCTCTTTATGAAAGGAATAAACAAGGGAGGGAAGTGCGATGATCGTGACAAGTGCCGAAAGGCTCGCAGATTACCGCGAACGTGGCTGGTGGGGTGACCTGACGGTTGATGACCTGCTTCAGCGCAACCGTAAGGAAGTGGCTGACCGGACGGCTCTGGTCGATCCGTCGAACCGTGCCGCGCTGGATGGCGTCGAGCCGCGTCGCCTGACGTGGGCGCAGGTCGGGCAGGAAGTGGATCAGGTGGCGGCCGCCTTGCTGGCGCAGGGCCTGAAGAAGGGCGACGTCCTTAGCTACCAGCTGCCCAATGTGGTCGAGACTGTCATTCTGGCGCTGGCCTGCTCACGCATTGGCCTGATCATCAGCCCGGTGCCGACCATGTACCGTGAGCATGAGTTCACGTGGGTGCGTGACAAGGTGAAGCCGCGTGCCATCGTCACTGTGCGCGACCTGGCAGGCCACAACCACGCCGCCATGATGAGCACGCTGGCCAAGGACCATGATGCCAAGGTTCTGATCTTCGGCGAGGCCGAGGGCGACCAGATCGATTTCCGCGCTGCTATTGCCGCAGCCGACCCTGCCGTTGCCGTGGCGGCTGCCAAGGCCGATTTGGCCAAGCCAGAAGAGGTTTTCACCATCTTCTGGACCTCCGGTACCGAGAGCCGCCCCAAGGGTGTGCCGCGTGACCACAACCTCTGGATCGTCAACGCCAAGATGGTCACCGAGGCCGCCGAAATCCGCGAGGGCGAGGTTCTGCTGAACCCGTTCCCGCTGGTGAACATCGGCTCGTTCGGCATGGTAATGCCGTGGCTGTGGCAGAAGGGGACGCTGGTCCTGCACCATCCGTTCGATCTGGGCGTCTATCTGAAACAGATCGAGCAGGAGAAGGTGAACTATACCATCGCCGCTCCGGCCATCCTCAACGCCATCCTCAAGACCCCGGCCATGGTCGAGAACATTGACCTGTCGAGCCTACGTGCCATCGGTTCGGGATCGGCTCCGCTGGCCCCGTGGATGATCGAGGGCTGGGCGCAGAAGTGGGGCATCGAGGTGTGCAACATCTTCGGCTCGAATGAGGGTGCATCGCTGTTCAGCGGCCCGATGCACGTGCCGGACCACACCGAGCGCGCCCGCTATTTCCCGCGCATGGGGGCAGAGGGCATCGAGTGGTCGGGTGATACGGCCTCGATGATCAAGACCCGTCTGGTTGATCCGGCAACTGAGGAAGTGATTACAGAGCCGAACGTGCCGGGCGAACTGCGCTTCTGGGGTGCGGCCACCTTCGAGGGCTATTTCGATGCACCGGAACTGACCGCCAGCGCCTTTGACGCCGAGGGCTATTACCGCACGGGCGACCTGTTCGAGATCGCGGGTGAGGGGCATCTGTCGCGCTATTACCGCTTCGTCGGGCGCTGCAAGGACATCATCGTGCGCGGCGGGGTGAACATCTCTCCGGCAGAGCTGGATGATGTGCTGTCTGGCCATCCGGCGCTGAAGGAAGCGGCGGTCTGCGGCATTCCCGATGAGGTTCTGGGCGAGAAGGTCTGCGCCGCTATTGTTCCATCTGGCGAGGAAGTGCCGGATGTGGCGTCGCTGGCCGAGTGGCTGAAGGCGCAAGGTCTGGCCACCTTCAAACTGCCGCAGGCTGTGGTTCAGGTCGAAGCCCTGCCACGCAACTCGATGAACAAGGTCGTTCGCACCGAGCTTCGCGAACAGGTTCTGGGTCTTCTCAAGATCCAGGCCTAAGGCGGGATAATGAAAGGGGCGGCCTCCCCTCAGAAGCCGCCCCTTTCTCCCCCCGAACTGGTGACCAGATTACGCGGTCACCACTCCGTTCTTGATATAGGCCCGATCGGCCCAGCAGGCGTGGGTGCCGCTGGAGATCTTGTGCGGCAGCGCGATGCGGCACACAGGGCCTTCCTCGAACTTCTTGCAGTCCACGAGGATGCATTCGGACGTGCCGGCATTCTCGTCGATGATGAAGCTGATCAGATAGCCATCGTCCTCGTCCTTGGCGCCGATGCGCGGGACGAACGGGCTTTCGCTGGCGTAACGGCCTTCGGGCAGGGTGATCTGCCAGCTCTCGCCGGTTTCCAGATCGTGCTTCACGAAGCCGTTGAACAGGAACCAGCCCGGCTTGGTCGTGGTCGAGTAGCAGTAGCGATTCTTACGCCCGGCATAGCGGTTGTTGATGACGCCGAACTCCAGCACGCGGTCATCGAGGTGACCTTCGATGGTTTCGCCCGTCTTCAGGTTGAAGCGCCAGCGGTGCAGTTTGGACTTGAAGCTGTGCTCGTCCAGATAGGCCATCATGCGGTCGAGGCCCTTGGGCACGCCCGCCAGCGGCTCCGGCATCGGCACTTCCTGGAAGTAGCCGTCCATGACGATCTCGTCGCCTTCCTCATAGGCATTGAGGAAGTGCAACACATAGGTCGGGTCCGCCTCGAACCAGCGGATGTCTTTTTTGGTGCCATAGCGCGGCAGGATGGCAAAGCGCGACGGGAGGTCGTGCATGCGGGCGGCGTGATAGCCCTTCTCCAAAAGGTCCTTGTCCCAGAACAGCGGGAAGTCGTTCAGGATCGAGTAGTTGGTGGTGAAGATCATGTCGTGCGGCAGGCGCGGCCCGGGCAGCGGCACGGGCGTGTAGTGGACCTGCTTGCCGTCCTTGTCGATCACGCCGTAGTGCATGTACGGGGCGTGCTTCGAATAGTTGAAGAACAGCATCTCGCCGGTGGCTTCGTCGGTCTTCGGGTGGGCGGAAACGCCGTCCAGAGGCACCCACGGGGCGGTGCCCAGCTGTTCCATCGTTTCCGGATCCAGCATGTAGGCTTCGCCGCACTGGTAGAAGGTCGAGATGGCCTTGCCGTTGTGGATCACTACGTCGGTCGAGGAAGAGTCCTTCAGGCTTTCGTGTGCGCCGAAACCCGGACGCTTGGAGGTGCCGGGGCCGTCCTGAATGCCACCCCAGAGCGAGCCTTCGACGATCTGCTCGGCGACAAAACCACGGGTGCGGATGAAGCGGTTACGGTAGTCGGCCTTGCCGTTCTTGATGTCGATCTGGTGCAGCATGCCATCGCCGTCGAACGGGTGGTAGCGGCCCAGCGGCTGGTGCAGGGGGTTCTCGGTGTTACGCAGGTAAACGCCGTCGATATCGGTCGGGATCGTTCCTTCGATCACGTCCAGATCGAGTGCGGTGACTTCTTCCCACTGAGGCGTCCAAGGACCCGTCATATACGGGTGATTGGTCGGCTCCAGTGTTGTTTTTACTGGCTTCAAACGCTCGAGTTTCATCACAGCCCCATAAGGTTGATGCCTTGGCGTAACATTGTCAGTCTTGTTATGCAAGTATGATGGGCGAGTTTAGATACCAGACTGATCCAGAACGATTTTTGACGCTGTTACAGGCCCGAGAGGCTCTCTCGGGTGATCACTTCACCGCAATGTGAGCAGGTGACGATGGGTTCGATAATGTTGCCGCAGGTCTTGTGGCGGATGTGCTCGGGCGGGCCTTCCGGACCGCTCATCCAGCGCTGGCCCCAGCGCACCAGTTCCAGCACCAGCGGGAAGAGGTCGAGACCCTTTTCCGTCAGCTTGTACTCGTAACGGGCAGGGCTTTCCTGATAGAGGCGCTGCTCCAGAATGCCCAGGGATACCAGGCGCGCGAGGCGTTCGGCCAGGATGTTGGTGGCGACGCCCAGATACTGCTGGAACTCACTGAAACGGCGGTGACCATAGAAGGCGCTAGCGATCACGTGGGCGATCCAGCGGTCACCGAGAACCTCGATAGAGCGTTCGATCATGGCGGAGGTGCCGCCCTTGATCTCTACGGTCGAGCGGCGCTGGGCGCGGGCCTTGGGTGCGGGCTCCATACCAAAGCCGGGGCCGGGTTCACCGATCGTCTCGCGTGCGATCAGTTCCTTGTGGCAGTGGTTGCAGCGGCACTCGGGCATGAAGGTGTGCCCGCAGGAGTGCTTCAGATTGTGGGCGCGAACACGCGGATCATAGTGCCAGCGTTTCTCCCAGCGGATGATCATCATGCTGGGCCCCATAAGGTCGCGGCCCATCTCGGTCAGCAGATATTCGTCGCGGGGAGGGCGCTCGCAATAGCGGCTGCGTTCCAGAACCCCTGCGGTCTCAAGGCGGCGCAGGCGGTCGGTCAGCAGGCTGCGGGCGATGCCGATGTTGGACTGGAAATCTTCAAAACGGGTGATGCCGGTGAAGGCGAGACTGCTGATCATCAGCGTCCAGCGGTCACCCATCAGGTTCAGGGCCCGCGAAGCGGAACTGGCAGCGATCATGCGCTGGGTCTCTGCGGCCTCGACAGAGGGGGAGCCAAGAGGTCTGGCTGTCGAATCTGGAGCAGTCATGAGTACCTTCGCGCGAACCTGATCCGAGACTCAACGGGCAGGAGGCTTAAGTCAAGAAAAGGGCGGGCCGATAACGACCCGCCCCGTTAGTTTCATGGGTTGGCTTAAGGTTCTAAGCCTTAGTAACGCACGGAGAGGCGTACGCCGTAGGTCTGCGGAGCCGCGAACAGCGACACCTCGTCACCCGCGAACGGGATGACGCTGGTGCGATACAGTTCGTCTGCGATGTTGCGGCCCCAGATGGTGGCGGTCCAGCGGCCGTCAGCCGATGCCACGCCCACACGACCGTTCAGGATGCCGTAGCCATCCTCGCGGTTGGTGTTCTCAGGACCCCAGTACATCATGTCCTGATAGGAGTAGTTGGCCGCTGCGATGAAGTTCAGCTTGTCGTTGATCGGCAGATTGATGTCGCCGCCCAGTGCGAACTGATACTCCGGCGTGCGCTGGATGCGGTGACCGTCATAGCTCGTTCCACGCAGCGGGTCGGTGTACTTCTCGTAGGTCGCGTCGATCAGCGAGCCCGAGGCCGACAGGGTCAGCCAGTGGGTCGGACGGGCCTTCACCTCGAACTCAAGACCCTGGATCAGCGCGTCTGCGGCGTTGGCGACGATCAGGGTCATCGACACGTCGTCCAGCAGTTCGACTTGCAGGTCTTCGAAGTCGGTGCGGAACAGGGCGAGGTTGGTACGCAGGCGACCGTTCATCCAGTCAGCCTTGACGCCCAGTTCCCAGCTCGTGGCGGTTTCGGGGTTGTAGGCCTTGCGGGCTGCAGCGCCATCCGGAGCGGCACCTTGCCAGCCACCGCCCTTATAGCCGGTCGAATAGGCACCATAGACGAGGATGTCGTCGCTCGGCTTCCATTCCAGAGCCACACGCGGGGTGAACTCCGACCAGTCCTGCGACGGGGTGATGTGGTACTCTTCCAGCAGCGGAGCCGGCGAGTAGAGGTCGCCCGGCTGGCCGAGGCTCAGGATCTCGGCGCGGCTGTCCAGCGACTTGTCGTCGGTAGTGTAGCGACCGCCGACAGCCACCGTCAGGTTCGGCATGATGTCGTATTCGAACTCACCGAACATGCCGTAGCTGACCGTCTCCGAAGAGGCGATATACTGGTTGTCACCGTCGAGGGTGTCGCGGGTCGAGCCCGGGCCGCCCGGCAGGAAGGACTTGGCGGTGTTGCGCGACTGACGCTTAACGTCTTCCTTCAGGTAGTAGAGACCCGTCGACCAGCGCAGACGCTGCTCGGGATCGGACTGAAGGCGCAGTTCCTGTGTGAAGCCGCGATAGTCTTCGTACTGGCGCAGGGTCGAGTCGGTGATCGAAGGCGGCGAGGCCGTACCGGCTTGGGTCCATGCGATATGGCCTTCGCCGTTACGCAGACCGGCCAGATAGATCAGGCTCAGATTGCCAATGTCCCACTCGAAGCGGGCGGTCAGACCCGAGGTCTCGCGGTCGGCATATTGCTCGTACGGCGAATAGTTGGTGCGCGGATCTTTGGAGATGTTCGGCGTGATGAAGCCGAAGCCCGGAGCGTTCGGGTCGTCCACGGCGTGACGCGACGAGCCGCCGGTGTCGGTCTTGCTGGCATCAGCCGTGACCGTCAGGCGCATGTTGTCGTTGATTTCCCACGCCAGCGTGCCGCGGACGGCGGTCGACTCGAGGTCTTCCAGCTCTTCGTCGCGAACGACGTTGTGGGCATAGCCGTCATGGCTTTCATGGTTGAAAGCGAAACGGGCACTGATCTTGTCGTTGATCGGACCTGAGATGAAGCCCTCGGTCAGGACGCTGTTGTAGTTGCCAAAGGCAATCGAGGCACCGGCGTCATGCTCTTGGGTCGGTTTGGCGGTGATCATGTTGATCGCGCCACCGACGACGTTCTTGCCGAAGATGGTGCCTTGCGGGCCGCGTAGCACTTCGATGCGTTCGAGGTCGAAGATCGGCGGGGTCGCAGCACCGCGACGGCCGATGTAGATTTCGTCGAGGAAAGTACCGATCGACGGGTCAGCGGTCGCGCTGTTCAGGCGAACCGAGCCAACGCCACGGATAAACATTTCCGATTCCAGAGCATTCTGGCTCTGGAAGGTGAAGCTCGGCACCTGTGAGGCGACTTGCGAGACATCGGTGATAAGTTGGGTGCGCAGTTCATCTGCACCCATGGCCGAGACGGCCAGCGGCACGTCCTGCATGGCTTCCTGACGGCGACGGGCCGTCACGGTCACTTCGCCGATGGCGTAGGAATCTTCCTGTGCCGGTGCTTCCTGAGCGACGGCTAGAACAGGCAGGCCGGTGGCGAGGGCAAGGGTTGCCGCGCCAAGGCGCAACCGCATCGAAAGCGGTTTGATCATTTTGTGTCTCCTCCCAAAGCCAAACTTTTATGTTGGTCTTTTTATGCAAGCTATATGGAAGAAGCCTCTTGTCAATCGGCTTGTCTAACGCTGAAATCAAGTTTGCGAGTTTTCGAGGCGTTTGATTTCCCGAATTCATCGCTTTCATAACCAGATGAATGATTTTGGGAGAAGTTAGAGTTATGACCAGCAAGGACGAAAAAGCCCTGGCGGTAACGCGTGAGATGGTTCAGGCCTGGAACGATCAGGATTGGGAC
>JAEZHG010000057.1 GCA_023436945.1 Pseudomonadota bacterium
CGCACCTGCCACCCGCACCCGACCCGTTCGGAAGCGGTTCGCCAAGCCGCCATGGGCGTCGAAGGCTGGACGATGCAGGCCTAACTGGATTTTCTGCCCCCAGCCTTCTTTGGATAGCTGGGGGTCAGGCTCCATATGAAAACGGCGCGCTCCTTGCGGGGCGCGCCGTTTTTATTTGGGTGAAAGCTGGATCAGGACGAGATGACGGTGCGGTTACGGCCGGAGTTCTTCGCCTGATAGAGAGCTGCGTCTGCCGTCTCGATCAGCTGGTTATAGTCGGGGTGGGCGTTATAGGCCGCCAGCCCCAGAGAGGCCGTTACGCTTAGTTCTCCGCCGGTGGGCAGGCGCATCAGGTGGCTGGCCAGTTGTTTGCGCATACGCTCGGCGACAACCTCGGCATCAGCGATGCTGGTCTCGACCAGCACAATCAGGAACTCCTCGCCGCCATAACGGAAGACGAAGTCGCTGAGGCGCACATTGTCGGCAATGACCTCTGCCACCTGTTTCAGCACCAGATCGCCTGCCGAGTGGCCGTGGGTGTCATTGATCGATTTGAAGTGATCCACGTCCAGCATCAGCACGGTGAGCGGAGCACCTGAGCTGTTCGACAGGCTGATTTCGCGGCTGAGGATCGTCGGCAGGAAGCGGCGGTTCAGGGCGCGGGTCAGCGGGTCGCGTCCGTTCTCGAGACCGGCCACGCTCTGGAACATATCGTTCAGCAGGAATTTGATCTCCTGAACAGCGGATTGAAGCTCGGCCAGAGGCTCGGTCATCGGCTGTTTGGCGTCGTGGGCGGTGGTCACGCGCGGCAGGATATCGGTATCGATACGCGCCATCAGCGCCTCGATGGCTTTCAAGCTGGGCGAGCCGTCAAAGATCAGGCCGGCGCGGTGGTTAAGCCACAAACCAAACGGTGAGGTACCGAGCGATCCCATACGCAGGTTGCCGCCCTCGAACATCTGGAACAGCACGCCCTGAAGCCATTCGAACAGGGCGGCGATCTGGCCGTCACGTTCGTGGGCGATGTCCTGGCCCAAGGCGAACAAGCGATAGGACTCATCGACCTGTGCGCGTCGCATCGACCCCTGCATATAGGCCTCGCTCATGATCGCGATGGCTTCGTCGATCAGATAGTCGAGGTGGGTGACGGCTCTGTTGAGGTTGGTGCGATCCAGTTCGGTCGCTTCCAGAAGTTGTGACAGGCGCATTTTCAAAACGCTTGAGCCGTTCATCACCAGACGAAGCGGTACCTTTATACGGGCATGGACCTCGCCGATCTTGCGCTGCTGATCACGGAAGGTTGCCGCACTGTCGCCCGCCTGACGGAACAGGTCGATGATCCAGCGGACCAGCGAGGCTTTCAACCTTTCCTCGACCAGGCTGGAATTCAGGAAGTCCAGAGACTCCTTGTCCTCCAGAAGCACCTCGTAGAAGCAGGCTGCCAGTTCGACAGCGTGTTCTTCCGAGATCGACTTGAGCGTGTCTTCAACCTCTTTGGCGGGGGTGCAGAATAGGCTCTTCATAATCTACTCGGTACTGGAACAGCGCGCGGGGCGCATGCGAAGCATAGGTAAAGGAAAGGCGTGCGGTACTGTTTATAGCACCGCTTGAGCCTGTAGTTGGCCTTCAAGGCAAAGCTTGTTTTTTTCGGGGCGGCCTATTCAGGCAGGGGGATGAATTCCAGAGAATCCTCTTCCGGAAGGCTCATTCTTCCGGCTTTCCAGTCGGCCTTGGCCTGTTCGATCCGGTCCTTGGACGAGGAGACGAAGTTCCACCAGACGTGACGCTCGCCCAAGGGCTCACCACCCAGAACCATAACGGTCGAAGGTTGGGTGGCGGTGATCGTCGGCTCCGCATGGGCCGACAGTACGACCATCTGTCCGGTGTGGAAGCGCTGGTGATCCACCTCGATCTCGCCCGCCGCCACATAGAGGGCACGCTCGCTATAGCCGCCAGCCTTGCCCGCACCCGGAGGCGGGGTGAACCGGCCGCCCGTCGGCAGTTGGTAGTGCAGATAGAAGAGCGGGCTTTCGACAGGCGTTCCCGCACGCTGGCCAAAAGCTTCGCCTGCGACAAGGCGCGTGAAGACGCCGTTGGATCGGTCGGTCGGCTGTGCCTCTTCGCCCAGATGGGTGAAGGACGGGGTGATTTCTTCCTTCTCGACGGGCAGTGCAATCCATGCCTGCATGCCATGCATGGCTCCGCCCTGGGACTTCTTCAGAGGATCCGTGCGCTCGGAGTGGACGATGCCCGAGCCTGCGGTCATCCAGTTCACCTCGCCCGGAATGATGGGTTGGGTGTAGCCGAGGTTGTCTCGGTGCATGATCTCGCCCTCGAACAGATAGGTCAGGGTCGAAAGGCCGATATGCGGGTGTGGGCGCACATTGATCGCCTCGCTACCCGGCGCAAACTCGGCGGGGCCCATCTGATCGAGAAACACAAAGGGGCCGACCATGCGCTTTTGCACGTGAGGCAGGATGCGCGAGACTTCGAAGCCTCCCAAATCGCGACGGCGGCCTTCGATAATGTGTTCGATCATTGGGGGACCTCGGCAGATGCAATGAAGCTTTGCCTATCCCGTAAACGAAAAACGCCGCCCTGAGCAGGGCGGCGTTTGGAACATGTTGTCACAAGTTCGCGTGATCAGGACACGTGCGGCGTCACAATGCCGAGCGGCAGGGTGGTCACGTTCTTCACGCCACGGGTGACGATGTGGCTGGCGCAGTCCGAAACGATGCCGAGGGTCAGCAGCTTGTCGCGCAGGAAGCCGTCAAAGGCGTGCATGTCCGAGGTAACGATGCGCAGGACATAGTCTTCGCGGCCCGTGATGGTGGCGCATTGCACCACTTCCGGCCACTGGGCCACGGCGCTTTCGAAGATGTCGAGGTTTTCGCGCGAGGGCAGCGACAGCTTCACAATCGCGTAAACTTCGAAGTCTAGACCCAGCAGACCGGCATCGAGCAGCGTTACGCGCTTGCGTATCAGGCCGCTATCCTCCAGTCTCTTGATCCGGCGCCAGCACGGCGAGGCCGAAAGGCCAACGCGATCAGCGACTTCGGCAACCGACAAACCAGCGTCCTGTTGCAGGATGTCGAGGATGCGGGCGTCGATAGGATCAAGTTCGTCTGCCAAAGGCGTTCTCCAAAAGTGCGTTTCTGCGCAATAAAATACCCTATTACACCGTTTTGCAAGGGCATATTTAGGAAAGCCAACAACCTATTGCCATGCTATGCCTCGTATCACGAGGAAACGCGTACGGATTAACCGGACGGGATGCATGATGAAGAACACGCCGCCCCTATCACTTCGAGTGCCAGAGCCGAATGGCCGGCCCGGTGACAAGCCAGACTTTTCGCATCTGCTGCTGGATGATGCCGGTGCAGTTGATCGTCCTTCGGTCAGCACAGCGCCGTCCGAAATGCGGGATATGGCCTTCCGCCTGATCCGCGTTCTGGACGACGACGGCGTGGCCCAAGGCCCGTGGAACCCCAAACTTGACCCTGACACGTTGCGTCGTGGCCTGAAGGCCATGATCCTGACGCGCGCTTTCGATGACCGGATGCACCGCGCGCACCGTCAGGGCAAAACCAGCTTCTATATGAAGTGTACGGGCGAGGAAGCGATCGCTGTGGCACAGGGCATGGTGCTGAGCCGCGAGGACATGGGCTTCCCGACATATCGCCAGCAAGGCCTTCTCATCGCGCGCGGCTATCCGCTGGCGTCGATGATGAACCAGATCTATTCCAACGCCGCAGACCCGATCAAAGGCCGCCAGCAGCCGATTATGTATTCGGCCAAGGACTATGGCTTCTTTACCATCTCGGGCAACCTCGGCACCCAGTATATTCAGGCTGTCGGCTGGGCCATGGCCAGCGCCTATAAGGGCGACAACAAGATCGCCGCTGCTTGGATCGGTGACGGCTCGACCGCCGAGAGCGACTTCCTCTCGGCCCTGACGTTCGCCGCCGTTTATAAGGCGCCGGTCATCCTGA
>JAEZHG010000193.1 GCA_023436945.1 Pseudomonadota bacterium
CTGCCAGCCATCCCAGTCGTCTCAGCAACAGATTGCGCCGCACCGTATCGCCCGGTTCACCGCCGATCAGATAGATCGACACCCCGAACAGTAGACAGAACAGGGTGCGGAATTTGTCCATAAACAGGGCTTCGATCGCCCATGCCCCAATGCGGTCCGCGCCCTGAAGCACATTGTCGACCGCCATGGGCAGGAACTGCATCCCCATCATGGCATCGAAAGGCCACGCATAGGCCACGGCGTTGACGGCCAATATGCCCAGAACCGCGATGCCCCTGATGGCATCAAGATTGGCAATGCGTTCCTTGGCCGTCATGTCCCCCTCCCCAGAAAGACCTGATCAGAATGGCGAGCGTATCGGCGCCGGAGCCTTTTTATAGGCGAGGTAGGCCACGCAGATGCCGCCCCACAGTGCGTAGCTGATACCGACCATAAGCGCGACAGGCACACCGCCCACGCCATAGATCATCAATACGGTCTCGATGGCACCCAGACCCTGAACCAAGCTCTCGCCGCTGAAACCATAGGCAATCGACAGGGCAATCGCGATGGCGATCTGGAGCACGGCCGCCAGCACACCGCCATAGATGACATAGCGGGCAACAACTGCACGGCGGGTCCACGGTGCATCATTGGGACGCTTTGCCTTTTCCAGACGCAGCAGACCCAACGGCGCGGCGATAAGACCCACGATCAGCAGAACAATACGCCAATCCGTATCCAGACCCGACATCCAGTTGTGCGGCGGCCATATAAACAGCGTCACCAGCACAGGCGGCCAGGCGGCAGCCAGTAGCGAGGCGATCAGGCGTGCCTGCGGCGTGCGACGCGGTACGACCTTCTCCCCGCCGGGAAAACGGTCAAGGACGCTGGAGCGCGGCGCGGGGGATTGGATATCGGTCATCAGCGTGTCGGTACCGGAGTGTCGCCCGAATAGTCATAGAAACCACGGCCGCTCTTGCGACCCAGCCAGCCCGCCTCGACATATTTAACCAGCAGAGGGCAGGGACGGTATTTGGTGTCTGCCAGACCTTCGTGAAGCACGTTCATAATGGCCAGCACAACATCAAGTCCCATGAAGTCTGCCAGTTCCAGCGGGCCCATCGGATGGTTGGCTCCCAGCTTCATGGCGCGGTCAATGGAGGTGACGTTACCGACGCCCTCATAGAGGGTGTAGATCGCCTCGTTCATCATCGGCACAAGGATGCGATTGACGATAAAGGCGGGGAAATCCTCGGACTCGGTGGTTTCCTTGCCAAGGCTCTCGGCGAAGGCCACAGCGGCCTCATAGGTCGAGGCCGAGGTGGCGATACCGCGCACAATCTCGACCAGACGCATCACCGGCGCAGGCTTCATGAAGTGGAAGCCGATGAAACGGTCGGGACGGTCCGTCGTCGAGGCTAGACGGGTAATCGAAATCGAAGAGGTGTTCGACGCCAGAAGGGCGTGCGGTGCAACGTGGGGCAGGATATCGACCCACACCTGTTTCTTGACGGCCTCGTCCTCAGTCACTGCCTCGATAACAAAATCGGCGTTGGCGGCGGCCTCGGCCAGAGTGGCGCAGACGGTAATGCGCGACAGCGCCTGTTGGCTTTCCTCGGCGGTCAGCAGGCCACGGCCCGCACGGCGCGCAAGGCTGGCACCGATCTCGCCCAGCGATAGGGCAGTACGCTCTTCGGCAATATCAAACAGCCTGACCTCATAGCCGCTGGCGGCTATGGTCTGGGCAATACCGGACCCCATTTGTCCGGCACCGATCACCGCGACTGTCTTGAACTCGCTCATTAGGCTCTACAGGTTCGCACCCCGTAACAGGGGCCAATAGGATGGCACCTTAGGAGGGCCAGCCAAGCACGCAAGCATGGATTGATGCGGCTTGGCCGGAATCCTGATTTCCGTGACCTTAAGTCAACGAAGCCTTAGCCGAGGACGAGGCCCATCGAGGTGGCATAGAGGGCAGGGATCAGGAAGATCTGCAGACCCTGAATAACGATCAGCGCCACAACCGGCGTCAGGTCGATACCACCCAGCGGCGGAATAAAGCGGCGCAGCGGCGCAAGGATCGGCGAGGTGATGCGGTCCAGAACGGTGGCCAGTTGATAGACGAAGCGGTTGCGATAGTTGACCACTTCAAAGGCAAACAGCCAGCTGAGGATCGCATTGGCGATGATCGCAATCAGCAGCAGTTGAAGCGCGGCACCGATCAGGAAGAACAGAAAGCCGACGAGGCTGGCAGCGATGGTCATATATGCATTTTCCGAAAAAGGACTTTGACTGCTTTTAAACGCCCTGCGCCCTGAGGCCAAGCGCAGCCCTGCGGCCAGTTGACACGCCCCGACTGCAGATTTTTAAATCCCCCAACCTGTCAGCAGGGGCCGTAGCTCAGTTGGTAGAGCGCGTCGTTCGCAATGACGAGGTCAGGGGTTCGATTCCCCTCGGCTCCACCAGTCTTGAGGCCTCAAGATTTGAATAGGTTCAAAAGCCATTGGGGCTGCTGGTTTGCAATGGACAGGCTTTGCGTCGCCAGCTGCTGTCTGATCTGCACTGCCGTTAGCCTGGCCGCCTCCTTGGCCATGTCCGCATCCACCAGATTGCCGATACCGACCTCCAGCGCGTCACTGGATTTGGTGCCGAACCGCACGTGTTTCTCGATCGCCTTGTGGCTGACCCCGAAATAGGCGGCACCGGCGTTCACATTGTCCAGCGCATTGATGATCCGCTCCAGAACCGTGCGCGGATTGCTGAAGTCGAGTGTATCGAGCCCCAGCCCTTTGGCGGTCATGTCACGCGAGGAGATGCGCTGGGTCTCGCCTTCGGGATTGATGAAGGTGTCCACGTGGATCGGGCCAAATCCGGCCTGTTGCGTCCGGCCTGTCGTGGCGCTCCCCGAAGATGTCGGGGCCGAGGCCGGATAAAGCGCGATGGCCCCCACGGCCCACGCACTATCAGGATCATGGCCACCCTGGTTGAAGCGGAACTCCAGCGGCCCCCGAGCGGGATCATAGTTGAATGAAATCTGCTGGGTACCGGTTATGGGCGAGCCTTCTGCCACAGCGCTGCCCGCCGCATTATAGGACTGGCCCGATGCCGCTATACGGACGTTGCCCTGCCAGACTTCCATCGTGTCTGGCGTGCCAAAGGCGTCGAAAAGCATGTCGATGCGACCTGCGACCTGTCCTGCATCGACGCTATAAACCTTGGCCACACCCTCCGGGCGCATATCCAGCGCCCGCGCGACCTCTTCCGGATCGGCAAAGGCGGGCGGTGTCTCAAATATAGCCGTGGCCTGAAGGCTTCCCGTGGGATGATAGATCGTTGTGGGCGCGGGAGGTCCGGATGCGGGGTCGCCCATGACCAGTCCGCCGACACGCCATGCGGTTCCGGTGGCGTTGCGGTTCTCGTTGAAGCGGAACTCCAGATCCTGACCCTTGGCCGGATCGTAGTCGAAGGTCACCACATGGGCATAGCTGACAGGCTTGCCCTCGGGGACCTCCGCACCGTCTGGCGCATAGGGCTGTCCGCTGGCCGCCACGCGGGTGTTGCCCTGCCAGATTTCGACCACATCCGGCACGCCATAGGCATCCAGCAGCAGGCTGACACGGCCCGCCGTATCACCCGCATCGACCGTGACAGTCTGGCTGTTGTTGCCTGTGATGGTATTCAGCGCATCCACAAACGAGGCGGGTGTGCGGGTGCCTTCCGGCAGGGTGATTTCAGTGCGCACACCGGTGGTAGAGAACGCCCCCGGCGGCAGGGCTGCCATGCTGGGAAAGTTCGGCTGCGCCAACCGGCTTGAGGGCAGGGCGTAGGTTTTGGTGTTGGTCGTCGTCGTGGTCGGATAACCGGTCAGCAGGTTGATGCCGACAAACTCGCTGGTGCGGGCGATCAGGTCGATCTCGCGGATCAAAGCGCCCATATGATCGACAATCGCCTTGCGCGACGTCTCGCTCATATTGTCCTGAAGGGCGACGGCATTCTTGCGCAGCTCAACCAGCAGGTCGCTGATCCGCTCGGAGCCCGATATGGCGACGTCGGTGACCGACATCATCCGGCGCAGGTTGCTGCCAATCGTCTCCCAGCTGTTCACATCGGCCCGCATATGGGTGGCGATGCTGAAAACGGCGCCGTTATCCTTGTGGTTCGTGACCGCAAATCCGGTCGAGACGCGCTTTTGGGCCGTGCCCAGATCGCGACTGGCAGCATTGACCGATTGCAGCGCCTGTAGGGCCGCACGGTTCGTATGTATCGAGGATAACGGCATGATCTAGACGCAGTCTGATCGAACCGCGTCTAAATGTGAAGCTTGGTTAACGCTGTTCTATATCACCGATAGACAGACGAGCGTAAAAGCCCCGACGAGAGCAAAGATGCTCAGTCGCCGAAACTGGTCTTGTTCACGCTGGCACGAAGGGTGGTTCCGCATGGGGCAGCCTGTTCCTGGGGGTGGAATAACCAGACACTTGCCGAACTCTAATCAACAAAGCTTTGCCGTAAAACTAGGGGGTAATGCTTAAGCTTGCAGCGTTCTGGGAGCGGCGGCTGACTTGAAAACCCCGCGCTCCTTCCCATCTTCAGCAGGCAGCGATGAACGAAACCTAGGCTGGTGGATTATGGCTGCATGATTTTGCACTGGCTGACGCCATTGTCAGTTTGTGTGGTGATTATTGAGGGAGTTGTTTGATGCCTACGCTTTATTACGCCGTCGGTGCCTGTTCGCTGGCCCCGCACATTGTTCTGGAATGGATCGGCGCGCCCTATGAGGCGGTGAAGGTCCAGTATGGTTCGCCGGAGCTTCTGGCCGTCAATCCAGCCGGCGCGGTGCCGACGCTGCGTGAAGACGATGGCTGGCTGCTCAATCAGGCCGGCGCCATCCTCGACTACCTCGCCCACAAACACCCTGAGGCCAATCTGACCGGTGGTGACAGCCTGCGCCAGAAGGCCGAGGCCCATCGCTGGTCGGCCTTCCTGACGTCGGACATGCACGCGGCCTTCTGGCCGATCTTCATGCCCTATCGCTACACGACCGATGAAAGTGAAGAGGCCCGCAATAAGGTCGTCCAGGCCGCCCATGCGCTGGCCCACAAACAGTTCGCCACGCTGAACAAGCACCTTGAAGGCCGCGAGTGGATTCTGGACGGCAAGTCGGTGATCGACGCCTACGCCTTTCCGATGATCCGCTGGGGCAAGAAGCTGCTTGAGGGCAACCTTTCGCAATATCCGAACGTGCTGGCCCTGCATGACCGACTGGCTGCCGATCCGGCGGTTCAAAAGGTGCTGGACCGCGAAGCCGGTAAGTAAGCCCGCATTTTTCTAGGTTATTTGGCCCCGTCCGGCCTTTCGGTTGGACGGGGTATTTTTGAAAGGGACGCCATGGCGACCGGCATCCACCACGTCACCAGTATTACCGCCAATGTTCAGGCCAATGTGGATTTCTACATGGGCTTTCTGGGGCTCAGCCTCGTCAAACAGACGGCGGGCTTCGAGGATGCCGAGCAGCTTCACCTGTTCTACGGTGATCCTGAAGGTCGCCCCGGAACGCTGGTCAGTTTCATGGTGTGGGAATCCACGGGCCGTGGCCGCACGGGGCTGGGGCAGGTTTCCGAAATCGCCTTCGCCGTCCCTGCGGACAGCCTTGGCGAATGGATGATGCGCGCCATCTCGGCAGGTATTCCCGCTGAAGGCCCGTACAAGGAGTTCGGCGAGTCCGTCCTGCGTCTCAAAGATCCCGACGGACTGATCATCAAACTGGTCGCCAGCGAAGCGGCGCTGGGCAGCGGCTCGGTGACGGTGCCCTGCTATATTCGCGGCGTGACGATCCTTAGCGATCGTGCCGAAGAGACCGCCGACTTCCTCGGCCACTATGGCTATCAGCACGACAAGGTCGAGGGCGGTATTACCCGTCTGAAGTCCGAGACCGACATTGTCGATGTCCATGGTGTGACGGGCTTTGTGCCCTCGGTTAAGGGCGCGGGCGTTCCCGATCACGTGGCCTTCCGCGCACCCGATGCCGAGGCGGTGAAAGCCCTGAATGAAACACTGAAAGACCGTGGCGCGACCCAGCCCCGCGACCTTCAGTATTTCACCTCCTTCTATGTGCGCGAGCCGGGCGGTCTGCTGATCGAATACGCCAGCGACCTTCCGGGTATGACTGTCAATGAACCCGCCGGGAGCCTTGGTCAGACGGTGGTCTTCCCGCCCGAGGTCATGTTCTTCCTGATCGACGATCTGAAGATCAGGCTGCCGCAGTTCTCGCGTCCGGGCGAGATGCGC
Source organism: Pseudomonadota bacterium (assembly GCA_023436945.1). Lineage (GTDB taxonomy): Bacteria > Pseudomonadota > Alphaproteobacteria > Caulobacterales > Caulobacteraceae > Brevundimonas. The sequence goes on from JAEZHG010000193.1 coordinate 6,271, forward strand.
GGGCCAAAACGCGATCTTCCCTTCGTGCACCGCTTCTACTGGCCGGAAGACCCTGACGGTTTGACCATCGTGCTTCTACATGGTCCTAGCGGTGACGAGACCGAGCTTATGCCGCTGGCGCACAAGCTGAACCCGCGCGCGGCCATACTGGGGGTGCGCGCCCGTGCGACCGAGGAGGGCAATTTGCGCTGGTTCCGTCGTCTGCCGCAGGGCGGTTTCGATCAGGCCGACATCCGCGCCGAGGCCGCAGCCTTCAATGCGTTTTTGGCAGGGGCCATCCGTGGCTATGCGCTGGATGCGGACGACCTTTTGCTGCTTGGCTATTCGACGGGCGCAGACATGCTGGGCGCTGTGGCGCAGCTCTACCCCGAAAGTGTCCGCAAGGGCGTGATGATGCGCGCCCAAAAGGTGCTGGATGAGGGGGCGGGAGAGCAGGGCGGCAACGGCCAGCTCCTGATCCTGTCAGGGGCTGACGACCTTCTGGCCTCGGCGATGGCGGCGCTTACCCTGAAGTCCACTCTGGAACAGTCAGGCCATACTGTCAGCCAACAGACACTCAGCGCCGGTCACTGGATGGTCGATGCCGACAAGGCGGCGATTGCCGAATGGCTTAAGGCTTAGACCTCTTCGTCGAAGCGGCGGGCGACTAGGTCCGTCAGGGCGGCCATGGCCGCTTCGGCGTCAGGGCCGCTGGCGCTCACCTCGATGCTGGAGCCAATGCCGGCACCCAGCATCAAAAGGCCCATGATCGAGCGGGCATCGACGGTGGTGCCGTCCTTGCTGACGTGGATTTCGGATTCAAACTCTGAAGCCGTTTTCACGAATTTGGCAGAGGCGCGGGCGTGGAGTCCGCGCTGGTTACAGATCGCCAGTTCGGCGCGGACGGCTTCGCTCATTTGTCGCCTGCAAGAACCCAAGAAGCCACAGAGATATATTTGCGCCCTGCATCCTGTGCGTGCGCCACACAGGCCTCAAGGCTCTCGCGACCCCGAACGCTGGCCAGCTTGATCAGCATCGGCAGGTTCAGACCGGCAATCACCTCGGCCTTGGTCTGCTCCATCACCGAGATGGCCAGATTGGACGGCGTGCCACCGAACATATCGGTCAGCAGGATCACGCCATCGCCATCATCGACAGCCGCGGCGGCGTCGAGGATGTCGCGGCGGCGACGTTCCATGTCATCCTCGGGCCCGATGCAGATAGCTGCGACACCGCGTTGCGGGCCGACCACGTGCTCCATCGCCGAGATGAATTCGGAGGCAAGACCTCCGTGGGTGACGATCACCAGACCGATCATGCAGTCTCTACCAAATGGCCAAACTCGCCGCTTCCGTCCGAAAGTTCGAAAACCCTCGTAAGGTGAACAGCCTTCCGAAAGACTGTTCTTAGGACAAAGACCGCGTCCTTCAAAGGGACTCTAAAGCCGCTGCGACCAAATGGGGGGCTGATGGGTGGATCAACTTTAGTGACAACAGCGGAATCTGGATCCCGGCGATATCTGTAACCCTCTGATCCGGAACGCGTTCGGGCTCAACATCAGACGCATCCACCACCAGCCACAGCCTCGATAGCGGCAGGTGCGAAAAGGGCAGAATACCGATACCGCGAAGCTCCATCGCGCCCTCAATGGTCATGGGCGAGGTCGCATAGGCATGCCCGCCACTGGCCCAGACGAAGGCCTGATCATCAACCACAAGCTGCGCGCCCAGGGACATCAGGCGAAGCGCCAGATCGCTTTTGCCCAACCCGCTGCGCCCCCTGATCAGCACACCGCGCCATTGGCCACGCCTATAGAAAGCGACGACCGTGCCGTGGATGTGCTGGCTCATCAGAGGCGCTTGGTGGCGTTGGGCAGGCGCACGATGAAGGTGGCACCCTTGACGGTACCGTCCTCGTCAGTGCGGTTCTGGGCGACAACCGTGCCTTCATGGGCCTTTACGATCTGGCGCACGATAGACAGGCCAAGGCCAGAGTTGTTGCCAAACGCCGTGCCCTTCGGACGCGAGGTATAGAAGCGCTCGAAGACGGTTTCGAGGTTGTCGGGCGGAATGCCCGGGCCGTCATCCTCGACACGGATCTGCCAGAAGTCCGCACCGTCTTTCTCAAGAGACACGCGCACCTGCGACCCTTGCGGGCTGAAGGATCGGGCATTGTCGATCAGGTTTCGGAACACCTGACCCAGCGGCACATCGCGGCCCATCACGCCCACCGCCTCGACAGGCAGGGCGGTCAGCACAACCGGAATATCGCCTTCGCGCAGGCTGCCTTCATAGACATTGATGATGTCCCGCAGCAGCTCGCCCAGATCGATCGGGCGCGGACGGTCACGCGACAACTCCGCATCCAGACGCGAGGCGTTGGAAATGTCCGTAATGAGACGGTCCAGACGGCGCACATCCTGTTGCAACAGATTGGTGAGGCGCTCGCGTTGCTCGTCGGTCTTGACCAGCGGCAGGGTCTCCAGCGCCGAGCGGATCGAGGTCAGCGGGTTCTTGATCTCGTGCGACACATCGGCGGCAAAGCGCTCGATGGCGTCCATACGCTGGCTCATGGTGTCGGTCATGGTCTCCAGTGCGCGGGCCAGACCGCCAACCTCATCCTTACGACCGGTCAGATCGGGTAGGGAGATGGCGCGGGCGCGTTGCAGGCGCACCTGATC
>JAEZHG010000196.1 GCA_023436945.1 Pseudomonadota bacterium
AGCGATCCGCGCGGCCGCATCGTTTCTGTGGGGAGTCTGCGTCGTGTCCGTTGAACCTAAAACGACCCGCGTCCTTGCGGTGTCCAACCAGAAGGGCGGGGTGGGTAAGACCACCACGGCCATCAACCTTGGCACGGCGCTGGCGGCTATCGGCGAGAAGGTCCTGATCGTGGACATGGACCCGCAGGGCAATGCCTCGACGGGTCTGGGTGTTCCACGTGAAACCCGCAAGATCACCATCTATGACGTCATCGTGGACCAGCGCCCGATTGACGAGGCCGCGATTGAAACGGCCGTGCCGGGTCTGTTCATCGTAACGGCCGATCCGGACATGTCGGGCGTCGAGATCGAACTGAGCCAAGCGGACCGCCGCTCCTACCGTCTGCGCGACGCTCTGGAAGCGCAGGGCGATGCCGAGCACGCCAAGTTCGACTATGTCCTGATCGACTGCCCGCCGTCGCTGAACCTGCTGACCCTGAACGCCATGGCCGCGGCTGATGCTGTTCTGGTCCCGCTCCAGTGCGAGTTCTTTGCTCTGGAAGGCCTGACCCAGCTGATGCGCACCATCGACATGGTGAAGCAGAACCTCAATCCAGCTCTGGAAATCCAGGGCCTTGTCCTGACCATGTATGATCGCCGTAACGCCCTGTCGGGTCAGGTGGCTGCCGATGTGCGCGCCCACTTTGGCGACAAGGTTTACGAGAGCGTGATCCCGCGCAATGTGCGTGTGTCGGAGGCACCGTCCTATGGCAAGCCGGCGCTGATCTACGATCTGAAATGTGCAGGCAGCCAAGCCTATTTGAAACTGGCACGTGAAGTTGTGGCGCGCGAGCGCCAGCGCCGTCAGGCTATTGCGGCCTGAGAGTAAAAACAGAAACGGAATTACATCTTGTCTGAACGTCAGCGCGGTCTAGGTCGGGGTCTCTCGGCCCTTCTGGGAGAAAACGCACAGGAAGCTGTGGCCGTTGATACGTCGGCTGCGGCGCCTGCCGGTGTGAACCGTGTTCCGATCGAGAACCTGAAAGCCAATCCGGACCAGCCGCGTAAGGTATTCCGCAAGGAAGAGCTGGACGAGCTGACGGCCTCGATCCGTGACAAGGGTGTGCTTCTTCCGATCCTCGTGCGCCCCCAACCGGGCGAGCCGGGCAACTATCAGATCATCGCCGGTGAGCGTCGCTGGCGCGCGGCACAGGCCGCACGCGTCACGACGGTTCCTGTTGTTGTCCGTGAGATGGACGACGTCGAGGTGCTCGAAGTCGGCATCATCGAGAACGTCCAGCGTGCAGACCTCAACCCTATGGAAGAGGCCAGCGCCTATGCGCAGCTGATGGAGAAATTTGGCCGTACGCAGGATGCGGTTGCGGGTGTTGTCGGTAAGAGCCGCTCGCACGTGGCAAATACCCTACGCCTTCTGCAACTGCCGGAAGGTGTGCGCGAGCATGTCATCCATGGCCGTCTGAGTGCGGGTCACGCCCGCGCCCTGATTACGGCACCGAACCCGCAGGAACTGGCCGAAGAGGTCATCGCCAAGGGTCTGAACGTTCGTCAGACCGAAATGCTGGTGCGCCTGGCGACCGAAGGTCCGAAGCTGAAGAAGCCGAAGCCTGAGGTGAATGTCGAAGGGGCCGCAGACATTGCGGCTCTTGAGCAGGATCTGACCGATGCACTAGGCCTTAAAGTGGCGCTGGCCGACAAGGGCGGTAAGGGCGAAATCACCGTCAAATACGGCTCGCTGGAGCAGTTGGACGACGTTTGCCGTCGTCTGATGCGCAGCTAAGTCACTGTAAATCAAAGAATAAGCGAGCGGGCCTTTCGGGGCCCGTTATGCTATGGTGAGCCCATGAGTGAACAATCCCCCAAAACCACCCTTGCAGAGAGCATGAAGCGTGCTCTGGAAGCCAAGAAGGCCAAGGCCTCTGGCCTGTCTGTCGGCAAGGGTATGGACGCCAAGTCACTGGAAAAGCAGTTGCAGCGTGAGGCGGCTGCGCTGAACAAGCCGGCATTCCGCCGGATGTCCCACCGCGGTTAAAGGCCCATACGGCGGGCGCGTGCGGCGATTTCCAGCAGCAAGCGCTCTGCAATCAGATGCTCGGGCATACCTGTAGTCTTGGTAGCCACATCTGCCGTGTTGATGCTGTCCAGCACCTGATCAAGGTATTCCAGACGCCAGCTACGCGCTTGGCGCAGCATCTCGGCTTCCTGTTTCCAGAACACGCCCGCGGCCTTGGCCGCTTCCTTCGCGCCACTGCCAGATGCCTGTAAGACGTTGATCTTACGTATTTTTGCGGCGTGCATGGAGACCATGCGTACAGCCATGACGGCGCTTTCGCCCTCGGCCAGTGCGCGACGCAGGCCTGCCTGTGCGGGGCCAGCGCGACCGCCAAAGGCTTGAAGCGCGGCATCCGACAGCGAGGCATCCGGCTCAACGCCCAGATGCAGTTCCAGATCAGGCACATCGATCGTCTTGCCCGAGCCCGGACCGATATAGAGGATCAGCCGCTCGATTTCCTGACGCATCAGGCCGCGTTCGCGGGGCAGGCGGGCGACAAAGCGATCCAGAGCATCTGACGTCAGCCCGACCTTGTCCGCAGACAGGGCATCGCGCGTCATACGGGCGACGTCACCGACCTCGTCCTCGTAACAGGCGATGGCGGCGGCACCATTGGCCTTTTCAGCCGCTTTTCTCAGCGCCGATTCACGGCCTAGTGCGCCTGCCTCGATCACCAGCATGGCGTCAGGGTTGTATTGCCCCTCGGCGTGGGCGGTCACAGCGGCCGCTACAGCCTTGTCCACGCCTGCCTTGGGATCACCAAGCCTGACACGCACAAGGCGGCGGTCTCCGAGCATCGAAAGGGCCGTCAGGGCCTCTTCCAGCTTGACCGGATCGCTATCGATGTCGCTTTCCGTCAGGGAGGTGACGTTGAACGGGTCGTTCAAATCGGGCGTCACCGTCTTGCACAGTGCCACAGCCCGCTCCAGCACGCCGGAACGGTCTTTGCCATGCAGAAGCGCCACACGGATGTGCGGTTCGGGCGCCTTCAGGAAGCGTTCGATTTCAGGCCGCTTGGCGAGGATCACGCGGCGATCTCCGTAGCCTTAGTGGTTGCCGATGGCGCGGATCAGATCCAGTCGGATCAGGCGGGCCAGATCGGCGGCGGCGCGGTCTTCACCGTCCTGCTGGGCGGCAATGGCGGCATAGGGCTGGTCAGCTGCGGCATAGGTTGTGGTTGTGGTGCGCTCGCCCTTGATAGGCTCTCCACCGGTCACAGGCGTCAGAACCCATTTGGCACTGACCGTTAGTTGATAGCGCGTGGCCGTATCGTCGATGCGGCGGCCCAGTGGAATACGCGACTGCTCGACCTCGGTTTCTAGACGCCATTGCGGCGGCTGGTTTCCGTTGCGGCCGAGGCTGTCTTCCAACTGTTCGCGTAGGCGATAGCCTAGACGGTCGTCAGGGGTCGAAACCGCAATGCGCGAAAGCTGGGTGCCGACCGCACCTTCCCCCGTCTGGCCATAGATCGGCGTGAAGCCGCAGGCCGACAGCAGAGCTGCCGAAGCCGCCAGCACAGACAGGGGAAGGATGCGTTTCATCAGTTGGCTACCAGGTTCACAATGCGGTCCGGCACCACAATGACTTTGCGGACCGTCAGGTTGTTGGCCTCAAGGTAAGCCTTAACCGCCGGATTGGCGAGCGCTGCCGCTTCAACTGCCGATTGATCGGCACCGCGCGGCATCTGAACCTCGCCGCGACGCTTGCCACCGATCTGGACCGGCATGGTCACCTGATCGTCGGCTGCCAGATTGGCGTCATAGACCGGCCATTCGGCCTCCAGAACCATGCCGTCCATACCCAGACGGGTCCAACCTTCTTCAGCAAGGTGGGGGGTGAACGGAGCCACCAGACGGGCCAATGCCGACAGGGCGGTCTTCTTGGCTTCACCACCAGCCTTGGCGTGGTCTTTCAGCACACCGAGGAAGGCATAGAGCTTGGCGATGGCCGAGTTGAAGCGGAAGCCGTCAATGCCTTCGCTGACAGCCTTGATGGCCTTGTGCGTTTCGCGGATCAGGCTGGCGTCAACGTCTGCATTGGCCGGAGCCGAGGCATCATAGGCGTCAAACTCGTTCCAGACGCGCTGGACGAAGCGCGAGGCGCCTTCGACGCCGCCCGTGGACCATTGAACGTCGCGCTCCGGCGGGCTGTCCGACAGGACGAACAGACGGCCGGCATCGACGCCATAGGTCTCGATGATGTCGACGGGGGCGACGACGTTCTTCTTCGACTTCGACATCTTCTCGACTTCACCGATGCTGATCTCAGCGCCGGTGGAGAGGCGACGGGCGATGCGCTTGCCGTCGACGTGTTCGATCTGGACGTCGGTCGGCTCGACCCACTTGGGTTTGCCGCTCGGCTCGTGACCGTCGAAATAGGTCTCGTGGACCACCATCCCTTGGGTGAACAGACCCGCGAACGGCTCCTTCACATCCATCAGGCCGGCATCGGACAGGGCGCGGGTGATGAAGCGGGCATAGAGCAGGTGAAGCACCGCGTGCTCGATACCGCCGATGTACTGGTCAACCGGAAGCCAGCGCTTTGCGGCATCCTTGTTGATCGGCGTGGTGGCTTTCGGATCGGTAAAGCGCGCGAAATACCAGCTGGAGTCCACGAAGGTATCCAGCGTGTCGGTCTCGCGGCGGGCCGGCTTGGCGCAGGTCGGGCAGTTGACGTGCTTCCACGTCGGGTGGCGGTCCAGCGGGTTACCCGGCACGTCGAAGGTGACGTCCTTGGGCAGCTCGACCGGAAGCTGGTCGTTAGGTACCGGAACCACACCGCAGTCCTCGCAGTGGATGACCGGAATCGGGCAGCCCCAATAGCGCTGGCGGCTGACGCCCCAGTCGCGCAGGCGATAGATGGTCGCGCCCTTGCCGGTGCCTTGCTCTTCGATCTTGGCGATGGCGGCGGCCTTGGCGGCCTCGATCTCCAGACCGTTCAAGAAGTCCGAGTTAAACAGGACGCCCGGTCCGGTATAGGCTTCATCAGCCACGGTGAAGCCGTCGTCCGCGTCGTGCGGGCGCACCACAGCCTTGACCGGCAGATTGTATTTGCGGGCGAAGTCGAGGTCGCGCTGGTCGTGGGCAGGGCAGGCGAAGATGGCACCCGTGCCGTATTCCGACAGGATGAAGTTGGCGATCCAGACCGGCACTTCCTCGCCGGTGAACGGATGGACGGCCTTCAGGCCCGTATCCCAACCGATCTTTTCGGCTTGCTCGATTTCGGCCTGCGAGGCACCGCCCTTGCGGCACTCGGCCACGAAGTCGGCGACCTTAGGATCGGCGTCGGCCAGCATCTTGGAGATGGGGTGGTCAGGTGCCAGACCCACGAACGAGGCACCATAGAAGGTGTCCGGACGGGTGGTGTAGATCTCGACACCGTCCTCATAGCCAGCAGGCGCGGTACCCGCAAAGGCCCACTTCATCTGCAGGCCCTTAGAGCGGCCGATCCAATTTTCCTGCATCAGGCGGACCTTGTCAGGCCAGCGGCCTTCCAGTTCCTTCAGGCCGTCAATCAGGTCATCGGCATAGTCGGTGATACGGATAAACCACTGGGTAAGCTTGCGCTTTTCGACCAGAGCGCCCGAGCGCCAGCCGCGGCCGTCGATGACTTGCTCGTTGGCCAGCACGGTATTGTCGACCGGATCCCAGTTGACGGTGCCTTCCTTGCGATAGACGAGGCCACGCTTCATCAGCTCCAGGAACCATGCCTGTTGCTGACCATAATATTCCGGATCACAGGTAGCGAACTCGCGCGACCAGTCCAGCGACAGGCCCAGCAGCTTCAGCTGCGAGCGCATGTTGTCGATGTTGGAATAGGTCCAGTCGCCCGGATGCACGCCACGTTCCATGGCGGCGTTTTCGGCCGGCATACCGAACGCGTCCCAGCCCATCGGGTGCAGAACGTCAAAGCCTTGCGCGCGCTTCCAGCGGGCGATGACGTCGCCCATCACATAGTTGCGGGCGTGGCCCATGTGGATGTTGCCCGACGGATAGGGGAACATCTCGAGGACGTAGTATTTCGGGCGACCCGTATCCTCGTTCGAGACGGAGAAAACGTCAGCGTCGGCCCAGCGGGCCTGTTGGCGAGGTTCGGTAACTTTGGGCTCGTAGCGGGCCACGGCTAATCCTAAGGCGATGCCTCAGGCGGGACGCGAGAGGCAGGCCTGAGGACGAAACGTTGAAAACGAAAGGGTGGGGGAGGCGGCCCTTAGCGAGCCGCGTTTGCGAGGTTGAGCTGGCGCGCCTTGGTCAGGATGGCGTTTTCCAGATCGGTTTCGGTCTGTGCAGCAACCGGAGCGGCAACCCACTGGCCCGAAGCGTCTTGCACTTCCTTGTTGACCGACACGTTCAGGGCGTCGGCGCGCAGGCGGCGGTCAAGGATGAAGACGGTGGCTTTGAAGCGCTCGTTCGGCACTTGCGGGTCGGTGTACCAGTTGTAGTTCACCACGCCGCCCCACGGGTCAGCCGAGGCCAGCGGCATGAAGGACATGGTATCCAGCGTGGCGCGCCACAGATAGGCGTTCACACCGATACCCAGACGGTCCTCGAGGCTCACGGCCTTTTCTTCTTTCTTACCGATGAAAGGCAGGCTGGAGCAGCCGCTCACCATCAGGCCGGTAGCGATCAGGGCGATTGCTGCGCCGCGAACTAGAGCCATTCCGAGATCTCCAAAAAGGTCGTCGCCGTTTGATCGACAGGCCAGCCCCCTCGGGGCAAAGCAGTGTCGCCGTGTTGATGCTCTATAACACGGTCAAAAGGGGCGCTGACAAGGCGAAGAACACCTTCGCATCCCCTTGTTGGTCCAGTATTGGACATTATCCGCACTTCCGAGGCCCTAAAGCCTGTCTGTCAGGCGGATAAAATGCCGTTTTGGCCGGCTTTGCCGTTAACGACCTGAGCCGAATTGCGTGACGCATGGGACACAGGCGCCGCCAGAGTCGATGAGAATGGAAAAACTTTGGATAGCGTTGGCCGCTAAGGCGTTGACCCCGCAGAAGGGCAATGTCTAATCGGCAGTGTCCTGTGGATGACTTCAGGATGAATTGCCGGTGTCGCTATAGAAATGGCGGACCGCGAACACGGACTTGAGTAGGCACGATGCGCACGAAAGTGGCAATCATGGCAGTGATCGGGACCCTGGCCTTGGCCGGGACCGCCACCCATGCCTCGGCTCAAACCGCCCGTGGTTCGCAGGTTAATCTGGCTCAGGCGGTCAACCAGCCTGTCTCGACCTCGACCGAACGCGCCGCCCAGCAACAGCCGCAACGCCGTGGCCTGCGCTGGACCGACAGCGGTCGCTGGGGCCTGAACTTCAATCTGAACCAGCCTGTCGGTCGTGAATACGATCTGGGCGATGTTGAAGCCGGTGCCTATTACCGCCTCAGCCCGCGCCTGCGCGTGGGGGCCGCGGCGCAACTGGCCACGCCGGAACGTGATCCGGCCCGCGCTCAAGAGACCGTTCGCGGTAGCCAGCCGCGCGTCCGCCTCGAAACCATCTTCAAATTCTGATCAGCCGCTAAAGGCCGATTGAAACGCATCCACGCCTGCGATCCCGCACGCCTGCGTGTTGAGCAACTGCTCGACATTGCCCGCATGGATGCCGCCCAATGCATAGACGGGGCAGGGCGCGACTTGGGTCAGGGCATTGAAGCGATCGACCCCAAGCGCGGCCTTGCTGGCCGAGGCACCTCCCGCCGGAAAGACGGGCGAGACCACAACCGCGTCCAGCGACTTGGCAAAATCCATATTGTCTGCCGAATGGACGGCACCCGTGATCAACCAGTCGGGATGGATGCGGCGTAGTTCTTTAGCTCGCCCAAGGTCGCGCTCGGGCAAATGCACACCGTCTGCGCCCAAGGCTTCACAAAGGGCATCATCTCGACCGACGAGAAGCTTCACGCCCGTCTGCTGACAGGCCGCCAACAACCTCTGTCCCGTTTCAAATGCATCGGGGGCCGAGAAGGCGCGGAAGACGACCGCTGAACCTGCGGGCAGACGCGCTGCCGTGATCCATGGCTCTGGCGTGCGCTCGGGGTCTGTGAAGAACAGCAACGGGGGCAAGGCGCGCAAGCGCGGGCTGACAGAGGCGGCCTTAAGGGCTAGAGCCGTTGCGGTCTGCCACAGTTTTTCCGCGTTACCCGAGAGCGCCATGACTGCCTCTAACCCTCATTCTGCTGCGCCGTCCATCCAGGAGCGATTTGCCGATGTGCGGGCGCGCATCGAAAATGCCTGTCTGAAAGCCGGACGCAAGCCGTCGGATGTCGTCCTGACCGCCGTCAGCAAGACCCAGCCTGATGAAGCTTTGATTGAGGCGCTGGCCACGGGACAAACCGTTTTCGGAGAGAACCGAGTACAGGAGGCCCAGAGCCACTGGGCGCACCGCCGAGAGGGGCTGGAGCTTCGCCTGATCGGCCCATTGCAAACCAACAAGGCTCTGGATGCGGTCCGCCTGTTCGATGTGATCGAGACATTGGACCGAGAAAAACTGGCCGCTGCTATCGCCGAGGCAGAAAAGAAGGCAGGCCGAAAGGTGAGGGTGCTGGTTCAGGTCAACACCGGTGCCGAAGAGCAAAAGGCAGGCGTCTTGCCCGATGATGCTGATGGCTTGATCGCCTTGGCGCGGGATCACTATGGCCTTCAGGTCGAAGGGGTGATGTGCATTCCACCTGTCGATGAAGACCCCGCAATTCACTTCGGGCTTCTGAAGAATATCGCGGATCGAAATAGCTTGGCCGTAATCTCCATGGGCATGAGCGAGGACTATGAAACCGCCATCGCGCACGGCGCGACCCATGTTCGAGTAGGTTCCGCCCTATTTGGAAAAAGAATTGCGCCTAAAAACGCCTGATTGCGGCGGTTTGCGCCTATACCCCCCTTGGCGGAAGGGGTTTCGGTCGCCATTGTTACAACCATGCCGACGCCAAAGACGATCCTGATCATCGATGACGATGACGACCTGCGCGAAGCCCTTGCCGAACAGCTGGCGCTTCACGAGGAATTCCGCCCGGTTCAGGCCCCCACTGCAACCGAAGGTGTGCGTCAGGCACGAGAAAGCCGTGCAGACCTCATCCTGCTGGACGTGGACCTGCCCGATATGGATGGCCGCGAGGCCTGCCGCCTGATCCGCAAGGCGGGCGTTTCGACGCCGGTCATTATGCTGACGGCCCAGTCCTCGGACTCGGACGCTATTCTGGGTCTGGATTCCGGTGCCAATGACTATGTGACCAAGCCGTTCCGCTTTGCGGTGCTGCTGGCCCGTATCCGCGCCCATCTGCGCAGCCACGAACAGTCCGAAGATGCCGTCTTCCAGATCGGCCCTTACGAGTTCCGCCCTGCCGCCAAGATGATGGTGGACGCCAGCGGCAAGAAGGTCCGCCTGACCGAAAAAGAAACCAACATCCTGAAATATCTCTATCGCGCGGGCACCAAGCCTGTTTCACGCGAAGAGCTGCTGACCGAGGTGTGGGGCTATAATGCGGGTGTGACCACCCACACGCTGGAAACCCACATCTATCGTCTTCGCCAGAAGATCGAGGTCGAGCCGGGCCAGGCCCGTCTGCTGCTGACCGATGCCGGTGGCTATCGCCTCCAGCCCTGATCCAGCGAAATCCGGATACAAATAAGGCCCGTCTCGTAAGAGGCGGGCCTTAATGTTTCACGTGAAGCGCTGGGCTTATCCCAGACGCGGTGTCTTCAGACGGCGCTTGTTGGAGTGGGTCTCTGGTGCTTTCGCCAGTTCTTCGGGCACCTCGCCCTTGAAGTAGTAACGCTGCCACGCCTCTTTCACGGCTGCCGGATCATGGTTGGCGAGACGGTTGTTGAAGTCGGTACGCGCGCGGTTCCATGCATCGAACTGCTCGCGCATGTGCGGGTTTGAGTTCAGGTCACGGATGACAGGCTGCATCGCCTCGACCTTGTGGTGCTCGATCGGCAGGATGAAGCAGAACGGCTCGCCACGCTCGAACTTCACCTTGCCCGGGCGGGTGAAGATCCAGTTCATGGTGAAGGGGAAGGGCAGCCAGTCGGTCTCGATGATCCCTTCCAGCGGCTGGATTCCGTCCTTCACATGGTTGGGCGAGCCCTTGCAGATCAGACCCCAGCCCGGAGGCGTGCGGAACAGATACTGCGGGTGCATCGTCAGAACCCCGCGCGAGAAGTGCGAGGTGACGAAATGGTCGAGGTCCGGCACATGGCGGTCAGGAGTGATCTTGATGTCGTCCTGATGCGGGCCGCCGTTCCATTCGGCTGTAAAGCCGATGGGGCAGAGGATTTCCCAACCGGTCGTATTGGCCATGTTCAGCGGCAGGCACCGGTACGGGTGACGCGAGGCAAAGGCGTCCATCCATTCACGCGATTGGCGCCCCGGCACCAGATCGCACGGACGAGGGTGCATCGGATAGCATTCCAGTTCCAAGACGCGGCTCCACAAGGTATCGGTTAGGAAGTTCTTCTTCCTCCCCTAGCGGCGCAATACCCTGCACGACAAGGCCAGATGACCGATACAGTAAACGCTTCTGCGT
>JAEZHG010000309.1 GCA_023436945.1 Pseudomonadota bacterium
GCTCAGCCTTGCGCCTGCCAGTCTAGCCCCGCGCAGATCGGCGCGGCGAAGATTGACCGATCGCAGATCAGCCCCTTCCAACTGTGCGCCCTGTAGCTGGACCCCTTGCATATCAAGGCCGTAGAAAACCGCCCGCTTGGCCGACAGCGCCGTCAGGTTCAGGCCTGCGATGGATTCCAGCGGACGCAGGTCCACATTGTCGAACACAGACGGCTGCCCTTCACGACCGCCCGTCTCGCACCACAGAGCATGGACGCGCAGCATATCCGCCGCCGGAAGCTCGGCCACCGGATCGCCCGCGACGTTACTGTCGGTCAGCGCCCCTTCCATATTGGCTCCGTCCGCCCGCCACATGGTGGCATTGACGCCGACCAGAATGGCACCGGAAAGATCGGCCCCCGACAGGTCTGCGCCTGACAGGTCTGCGCCCGCCAGATCGGCCCCTTTAAAGCTGGCCTGTTTCAGGTTGGCGCGGACCAGCTTGCAGTCCTTCATGATGGCGTCGGTAAAGTCTGCGGCCACGGCGATGATGCCGGTCAGGCGCGAACGCTGGAGATTGGCGCCTGCGAGGATCGCGCCTTGGGCCTGTGTGTCGGCCCGCTTCTGGGCTTCGATAATGCGGAAACCGAGCTTGGCGTCCGAGGCGGCGATTGTGCCTTCACGCAGGTCGGCCTCGAACATATCCGCGCCCGTCAGGTCCGCCCCGCGAAGGCAGGCCCCGCGCAGGTCCGCGCGCCTCAGGCTGGCCTCGGTCAGGTCGATATCCTGCATATCGGCACCGAAGAAATTGGCATTGTCGAGCTTGGCACGAGACATTTGCGTCCCGATCAGGCTGGCGGCTGTGAAGTCGGCATCGGCCAGATTGCGACCACGCAGATCCAGCCCGCTCAAATCCATCCACGCAAACACCGCGCGCGCGCCGCCCGGACGCGCCTGCCACAGGCGGTCGTGCTTCAGGCAGATGGCATCGACCTCGGCCTGAGAGAGTTTCTTGCGTTCTGGCGCAGTGGCAGTGGCGGGGGCGTCGCTCATGGTAAATACCATGGCTTGCCGCATATTAAGGAAGCTTTGCCGCGACCTATTCGGTCAACAGACCCTGAGCGCGCAGGGCATCGGCAAGTTCGCCCTCGGCCACCCACACGCGGGTATAGCCCGCCTCGCCCAGCCGCATCAGTTCGCCAGCAAGGTCAGATCGGGAGGACGCGGCAAAACGGGCATCGAAACCTTTACCGTCGATGCTGGTCCGCACCATCGGGCGTCCGGTTTTCAGTCGGTGAAGGAAGCCTTCGCACAGGGCCAAGGCCTCGGCCTCAAGGACGCCCGCATCCACCTGCAAGCCTTCGCTACGCAGGCGCTCGACGCCACGGCCAGACGCGAAGGGCGACGGGTCGAACGCACCAATGACAACACGGGCAATGCCTGCATCGGTCAGGAAGTGCGAGCAGGATTTGCGCCCCGAAGAGCGCGCACCGCACGGCTCCAGCGTCACATAGGCGGTCGCGCCCTTTGCCGCATCGCCAGCGGCAGGCACGGCCTGTTCTTCTGCGTGCGGTCGTCCGCCCGGTGCGGTCGCGGCTTCTGCCACAACCACACCGTCCTTGACGATCACACAACCCACTGCCGGATTGGGCCAGGTCTGCCCCATACGTTCCTGCGCCAGTTCAATGGCGCGGCCCATGAAGGCGATGTCCTGTTCGTTTCCGGCAGCGGTCATTTTCAGGTGGCGTCCTTAGGCGATTGACGGCAGCGGCTTGGCGCGGTCCGCATCCAGATAGCGGGCCGAAACAGGCTTCAGATTGGCGTCGAGTTCGATATCTAGCGGGTTGCTGGTCGGGATTTCCACATCGATGATAGCGTCATTCGACAGGCCGAACAGCAGCTTCACAATAGCACGCAGCGAGTTGCCGTGCGCGGCAATCATCACATCCTCGCCTGCTTTCAGACGCGGAGCGATTTCGGCATCCCAATAGGGCTGCACGCGGTCCAGCGTGGTCTTCAGGCTTTCGGTGTCCGGAATGTCCTTGCCGGCATAGCGCTCGTCATTGGCGAAGCTGTATTCGCTGTCCGCAGCCAGCGGCGGCGGCGGCACGTCGTACGAACGGCGCCAGATCTTGACCTGATCGTCGCCGTGCTTGGCGGCGGTCTCGGCCTTGTCGAGGCCCGTCAGGCCACCATAGTGACGCTCGTTCAGGCGCCAGTCGGCGATGGTTTCGATGTCGCCATAGCCAGCGCTTTCCAGTGCCATGGCACCGGTGCGCATGGCGCGGGTCAGAACCGA
This sequence comes from Pseudomonadota bacterium, assembly GCA_023436945.1. Taxonomy (GTDB): domain Bacteria; phylum Pseudomonadota; class Alphaproteobacteria; order Caulobacterales; family Caulobacteraceae; genus Brevundimonas. The sequence continues at coordinate 2,279 of JAEZHG010000309.1, forward strand.
GGTGAACAGCACGCTCGGCTTGAAGCCCGCTTCGGCAATCAGTTCACCGCCACGACGGGCCTGTGCCTCGCCCTCTGCGGTCAGGTCCACATCGACCCAGCCGGTAAAGCGGTTTTCAAGGTTCCACTGGCTTTGGCCGTGGCGAAGCAGGATCAGTCGCGACATTGAATACTCCGGTATATTTAGGCGCATCGCTAGGAGGCGACACCGCATGGGTCAAGGGTGGAATAACAGCTCAAGACCCACAAACTGACGTTGCGACGCAGCAAGCAGTTGCATCCAAGTCATAGCCAATGGTCTAAGGGCAACCTTATTCAGGTAAATGACTTACCAATCCTCCCCTTGGTACTCACGGATAACCCTATGCTGAAGCCCCGTCAGGACATCCAGCCCAACACGGCTGCCTATGAAACCGAAGCACTGGTCAAGCCCACCGGCTTCCGTGAGTACGATGCGCGCTGGATACTGGAAAAGGAAATCAACCTTCTGGGGATTCAGGCTCTGGGTCTGGGTCTAGCGACCTATGTCAACGAACAGGGCATCGAGCCGAAAATCGTTATCGGCCACGACTTCCGCAGCTATTCGATCGCAGTCAAACAGGCCCTGACCATCGGTCTGCTGCAAGGCGGCATGCAGGTTCTGGACATCGGCCTGGCCCTGTCGCCGACGGCCTATTTCGCACAGTTCGCCCTGAACGCACCGTGCGTGGCCATGGTCACCGCCAGCCACAATGAAAACGGCTGGACCGGTGTGAAGATGGGCGCGAACAAGCCCCTGACCTTCGGCCCCGACGAGATGGGTCGCCTGAAGGAAATCGTTCTGGGCGGACTGGGCGTCGAGCGTGCTGGCGGCACCCTGACCCGCGTCGAGAACTTCGCAGAGCAATATATCGCCGACGTGGCCACCAAGGCCCAGATCAAGCGCCCGCTAAAGGTCGTGGCCGCCTGCGGCAACGGCACGGCGGGTGCCTTCGCCCCCGAAGCGCTTCGCCGCATGGGCGTCGAGGTCATCGAGATGGATACCGAACTCGACTGGACCTTCCCGAAATACAACCCGAACCCCGAAGACCACGCCATGCTGGTCCAGATGGCGGCCAAGGTGAAGGAAACCGGCGCCGACCTCGCACTCGGCTTCGATGGCGACGGCGACCGTTGCGGCGTGGTCGATGATACGGGCGAGGAAATCTTCGCCGACAAGATCGGCCTGATGCTGGCCCGCGACCTGTCGGCCGTCTATCCGAACTCCACCTTCGTGGTCGATGTGAAGTCGACGGGCCTCTACAAAACCGACGAGGTCCTGAAGGCCAACGGCGCGAACACCGTCTATTGGAAGACGGGCCACTCCTACATCAAGCGCAAGACCTCCGAGATCGGCGCACTCGCAGGCTTTGAAAAGTCGGGTCACTTCTTCATGGCCGGCGATCTGGGCCACGGCTACGACGACGGCCTCGTCGCCGCCGCTGCGGTTCTGGCCATGCTGGACCGCAATCCGGACAAGAAGCTTTCCGAGTTGAAACAGGCCCTGCCGCCGGCATTCACCAGCCTGACCATGTCGCCGCACTGCGCCGACGAGGAGAAGTACGAAGTCCTCTCGCGCATCGTGAAGGAATATGAGGAACTGGCCGCCTCGGGTGGCTCGATCCTTGGCCGCAAGATCGTCGAGGCCATCACCGTCAACGGCGTCCGCGTTCACCTCGAGGACGGTTCGTGGGTTCTTGTCCGCGCCTCGTCGAACAAGCCGGAACTGGTGGTCGTGGTCGAAAGCATGCAGTCTGAGGACGATATGCGCGCCCTGTTCCGCGAGGAAGTGAAGCCCCGTCTGGCCAACTATCCTGAAATCGGCGCGTTCAATCAGGAGATCTGATCGGAAACGCAATGACCTCTGGCAACCCTCCTGTTCTGATTATCGGTGGCGGATTTTCCGGTGCCATGCTGGCGGCGCGACTGGCTGAAAAAGGTCGCGCCAGCATCCTTATCGAGCAGGAGGGTACCATTGGCCTCGGTGTCGCCTATGGCACCGATGACGATACTCACCGCCTTAATGTCCGCGCCGCCAATATGGGCGCGCTGGCGCAAGACCCCGGCCATTTCCTGAAGTGGCTGGAGCAGAAGCACCCCGACAGCGCAGACGGCGATGCCTTCATCAGCCGCCGCCTCTATGGCGACTATCTGAGTGACCGCCTGAGTGCGGTTATGAAGGCCCATCCTGACCTGATCACCATTGTGCGCGGCCGCGCCGTGGCGATCGAAGGACAGGACGTGATCCTTGGCGATGATCGCCGCCTTGTAGGCTCGGACATTGTCATCGCCACCGGAAACCCGTCACCGCGCCGAACGGGCGAGAGCGCCCGCACCATTTCCGATCCATGGTCCAATGATGCGCTCAAAGCCGTCGGGCTTGAGGACGACATCTTCATTCTGGGCACCAGCCTGACCATGGCCGATGTCCTGCTGGGGCTGTTGAAACGCGGATGGAAGGGCAAGGCGACGGCCCTGTCGCGCCGTGGGCTTTTGCCCCGACCGCACATTCACGGCCATCCCCCTGCGCCGCAGATGCCGCCGGAAGCCATCAGCGGGCCGCTGTCACAACGCCTGCACGCCGCGCGCAAACTGGCCAAGGGAATTGAATGGCAAAGGGTGATGGACGGCTATCGTCCGATCACTGCGCGTCTGTGGCAGGAGGCCAGCCTGAGCGAGCGCTCGCGGTTCCTGAGACACCTGCGCCCATGGTGGGATGTTCACCGCCACCGTATCGCGCCCGACGTTCACGAGGCGCTCGAAAAGCTCATCGCTGATGATCGCCTCGACGTTCACGCAGGCCGTCTGGAAAACGTGTCCGAAGACAATGACACGCTGACTATCACGTGGCAGCCCTCACCGCGCAGCAAGGATGATGAAGGCTCGGCAAAGGCAAACTGGTTCATCAACTGCACCGGCCCCGCCCATGATGCGCTGGCCGCGCCTTTGACCGCAGGTCTGATTGAACAGGGCCGCGCCCGTCTCGAACCCTTGCAACAGGGGCTTGATCTGGATGCCGATGGACGGTTGGTCAGGGCCGATGGCCAGTCCGAACCGCACCTTTTTGTCATCGGCTCACCGTCGCGGGCAGCCTATTGGGAATGCACCGCCGTCCCCGATATCCGCCAGCGGATCGAGGCGCTCAGCGACACCCTCAGCGCATAAGAAAAAAGGCGGCCCGTTCAGGACCGCCTTTTATCATTTCAGGCCTTCTCGACCGCGTCTGCGACCTCGTTGACCACGCGGGTCACCAGCGCCTCGTCATCGCCCTCGGCCATGACGCGGATCAGCTTTTCAGTGCCCGATTTACGGACCAGCAGACGGCCCGAGCCGCTCAGCGCCGCCTCGGCCTCGGCCATGGCCGCCTTGACCAGATCGGTCTCCAGCGGGGCCTCCGAGGTGTAGCGCACGTTCTTCAGAAGCTGAGGCACCGGATCAAACTGGCGGGCCAGTTCGCTCATCGGCACGCCCTTCTCGACCAGTACGGCCAGAACCTGTAGCGCCGCCATCAGGCCGTCGCCTGTCGTGGCGTGGTCTTTCAGGATAATGTGGCCCGACTGTTCGCCACCAATGTTGAAGCCGCCCTCACGCATACGCTCCATGACGTAGCGGTCGCCCACCTTGGTGCGCTCCAGCGTCAGGCCTTCGGCTTTCAGACGGCGCTCGAGACCAAGGTTGGACATGACGGTTGCCACCACGCCATTGCCATTCAGGCGACCGCGTTTGGCCCAGTCCAGACCGATCAGAGCCATGATCTGGTCGCCATCGACCACCTGACCCTTTTCGTCGCAGATAATCACGCGGTCGGCGTCACCATCCAGCGCAATACCGATGTCGCAACGATAGCGCTTCACGGCCTCGGACACGGTCTCCGGATGGGTCGACCCGCACTCGGCATTGATGTTCAGGCCGTTCGGCTCGACGCCCACCGGGAACACCTCGGCGCCCAGTTCGTAAAGCGTCGTCGGTGCCACGCGGTAGCCCGCACCATTGGCGCAGTCGATGGCGATGCGCAGACCCTTGAGGCTCAGACGCTTGGGGAAGGCCGATTTGGCAATCTCGATATAGCGCGGCGGGGCGTCGTCGATGCGCTTGACGCGGCCCAGCTTGTTCGACGGTGCCAGATCAAGATCCAGCGCCTCGTCCATCATGGCCTCGATCTTCAGCTCGATCTCGTCCGACAGCTTATAGCCGTCAGGGCCGAACAGCTTGATGCCATTGTCCGCATAGTCGTTGTGCGAGGCCGAGATCATGATGCCCAGATCGGCACGCATGGAGCGGGTCATCATCGCCACGCCCGGTGTCGGCAGCGGACCGAAGGTGCGCACATCCATACCCACGCTGGCCAGACCCGCCACCAGAGCAGGCTCGAGCATATAGCCCGACAGGCGCGTGTCCTTGCCGATCACCACAAGGTGGCGACGGTCATCATTGGTACGGAACAGGCGTCCGGCGGCCAGACCCACGCGCAGAGCGACCTCTGCAGTCATCGGGTGAGTATTGGCGCGGCCACGGATGCCGTCTGTGCCGAAATATTTACGCTCGCCCAAAGGCGTGCTCCTTGGAAATAAGTGGGTCTTGCTCGGAAACCTTCCGAAACCCATTTTTTGATGCTCAAAGGCCGATCTAAGTTTAGATCGAACCCTTAGGCGTAAGGTTGTTCCCTTGCGCATACCTTAATTGCGGGTGCGGACGCAAAAAATGCGACCCCCGCCTTCGTCGGAGTTTCGTCCATGTGCGGCATCATCGGTGTGACCGGTAACGGTCCGGTTGTTCCCCGTCTGATCGACAGCTTGAAGCGTCTGGAATACCGCGGCTACGATTCCGCCGGCATCGCTGTGCAAGACGAGACCGGCATCCGCCGTCGTCGCGCCAAGGGCAAGATCCGCAACCTCGAAGCCGTTCTGACCGAAGACCCGATCAAGGGCACTGTCGGCATCGGCCACACCCGCTGGGCGACCCACGGTGCACCGACCCAGGCCAACGCCCACCCGCACAAGGCGGGCCGCGTTTGTCTGGTTCACAACGGCATCATTGAGAACTTTGCCGAGCTGAAGGCCGAGCTTGAGGCCGAGGGCCGTGTGTTCGAAAGCCAGACCGACACCGAGGTCGTGGCCCACCTGCTGGATCACAACATTGCCTCGGGCATGGAACCGCTCGACGCCTTCAAGGCTACACTTGACCGCCTGACGGGCGCCTATGCTCTGGCCGTGCTGATCGAGGGTGAAAATGAACTGATCCTCGGGGCGCGTCGTGGCAGCCCGCTGGTCGTCGGCTGGGGCGAGGGCGAAATGTACCTTGGCTCGGATGCACTGGCCGTCGGTCCGTTCACCCAGCACATCTCCTATCTGGAAGAGGGCGATTACGTCGCCATGACGCGCACCGACGCGCGCATCTTCACCGCAGCCGGAGAGCCTGCCGACCGCGCCATCGTCAAGGTGGCCGCTTCCAGCGCGCTGGTCGAGAAGGGCGAGTATCGCCACTTCATGGAGAAGGAAATCCACGAACAGCCGGACAGCGTGCAACACACCCTGTCGGAATATCTTGATCTGGTCACCGCCAAGGCTAAGCCTGCTGTCGTGGACTTTGCCGCCATCGAGCGCATCCAGATCATCGCCTGCGGCACCGCCTTCTATGCGGGCCAGATCGGCAAATACGCCTTCGAGAAATATGCGGGTCTGCCGTGCGATGTCGAAATCGCCTCGGAGTTCCGTTACCGCGATCCGGCCCTGACCAAGGGCACGCTGGCCGTGGCCGTCAGCCAGTCGGGCGAGACTGCCGACACTCTCGCTGGCCTGACGTGGTGCAAGGGCCAAGGCCTGAAGACCGCCGCCGTCGTCAACGTCCACACCTCGTCCATGGCCCGCGAGGCCGAAATCCTGTGGCCGACCCATGCTGGTCCGGAAATCGGTGTGGCCTCGACCAAGGCCTTTACCGCGCAGGTCGCCGCCCTGCTGTCGTTGGCCATCGCTGCCGGTGTGGCCCGTGGCAAGATCGACGAGGCCAAGGAAGCCGAACTGGTCAAGGCGCTGTTCGAAGCCCCGCGCCTGATCTCGGAAGCCCTGCGTATGGACGCGCCGATCCGCAATCTGGTTCAGGATCTCGCCAAGGCTCGCGACGTGCTGTTCCTTGGTCGTGGCCCGATGTATCCGCTGGCTATGGAAGGTGCGCTGAAGTTGAAGGAAATCAGCTAGATCCACGCCGAGGGCTATGCAGCTGGCGAACTGAAGCACGGCCCCATCGCTCTGATCGACGAATATACCCCGACCATCGCACTGGCCCCTATGGACGACCTGTTTGAAAAAACGGCGTCGAACCTTCAGGAAGTGGCGGCCCGTGGTGGTCCGGTCATCATGATCGCCCCTGAAAAGGCCCCGACCCCGCACGGCGCAGGCATCCGCCGCGTCGATGCACCGGACGCCCACCCGATCGCGACCCCGCTGGTCTATGCCGTTCCGATGCAGTTGGTGTCCTATTACACCGCTGTCCAGAAGGGCACCGACGTGGATCAGCCGCGTAACCTCGCCAAGTCTGTGACTGTGGAATAAATCACGGCGTTACAGAACAGTCGTTGGACCGTATTAGAAAAATGCCTATGACATCCCCGTCATAGGCATTTTTTAGGTCCCGCATTGTCCACGTCTCCTGCTCGCCTTCGTAAGGCTGTACTTCCTGTTGCTGGCCTTGGAACTCGTGTTCTTCCCGGCACCAAGACCACACCGAAGGAATTGCTGAACGTCGTCGACAGACCGATCCTGTCCTACATCGTCGAAGAGGCGCGCGAGGCGGGGATCGAGCATATCGTCTTCGTCACCGGTCGCGCCAAACAGGCCATCGAGGACTATTTCGACCATCAGGTCGAGCTGGAGGCCCAGCTTGAGGCCAAGGGCAAGCACGACATTCTGGCCACTATGAATGCTGAACTGGCCCGTGCGGGCGAGATGAGCTTCACCCGCCAGATGAAGCCCAAGGGTCTTGGCCACGCCATCTGGTGCGCGCGCGATATCATCGGCCACGAGCCGTTCGCCGTCATCCTTCCCGACGTGATCGTGGACAGCCAGCCCGGTGCCCTGAAGCAACTGGCCGATGTCTATGCGCAGCACGGTGGCAATGTGATCGGCGTCGAGCAGGTGCCGGAATCCCAGACCCACAAATACGGCATTGTCGATCCGGCCAACCGCGATGGCCGCCGTATCACCATGAAGGGCATGGTCGAGAAACCTGCACAGGGCACTGCCCCGTCGAACCTGTCGATTTCGGGCCGCTACATCCTGCAGCCGGAAATCTTCGACCTCCTTGCAACGCAGGAAGCCGGTGCCGGTGGCGAGATCCAGCTAACCGACGCCATGGCCCGCCTGATGAACCAACAGGCGTTCACTGCGTATGAGTATGAGGGCGTTACCCATGACTGTGGCGACAAGATCGGCTTGCTGAGAGCCAATGTCGCCCTGGCCTTGAAACGCCCCGATCTCGGCGAGGCGGCACGCGAGGCCATCTCCGCCCTTCTGTAAGCCTGTAAAGCCCGGAGTTTTCATTGATGCGTGTGATTATTCTGGGTGGCGACGGCTTTTGTGGATGGCCGACAGCCCTGCACCTATCGGCGCAGGGC
>JAEZHG010000334.1 GCA_023436945.1 Pseudomonadota bacterium
ACGGTGCCTCGAACCAGGGTCAGGTCTACGAGAGCTTCAACATGGCCCAGCTGTGGAAGCTGCCGGCCATCTACATCATCGAGAACAACCAGTACGCCATGGGCACGAGCATTGAGCGCTCGTCCTCGACGACCGAGCTTTATATGCGCGGCGCCTCGTTCGGCATTCCGGGCGAGCAGGTCGACGGCATGGACGTTCTGGCTGTACGTGACGCTACCGCCCGTGCAGTCGAGCGCGCCCGTAACGGCGAAGGCCCCTACATCCTCGAGGTGAAGACCTATCGCTATCGCGGTCACTCGATGTCGGACCCTGCGAAATACCGCACCAAGGAAGAGGTGGACGAGGTCAAGAAGACCCGCGATCCGATCGACCACATCAAGCTGCTGCTGGCCGACGCCAGGGCGACCGAAGAAGAACTGAAGGCCATCGACAACGAGGTGAAAGCCATCGTCGCCGAAGCCGTCCAATTTGCACAAGAGAGCCCGGAGCCGGATGCTTCGGAACTCTATACTGACGTTTACGTGGAGGCCTGATCTTGACCGACATTCTGATGCCGGCCCTGTCGCCCACGATGGAAGAGGGCACCCTGACCAAATGGCACATCAAGGCGGGTGATACCGTCTCTGCCGGTCAGGTGATTGCCGAGATTGAAACCGACAAGGCGACGATGGAAGTCGAAGCCGTCGATGAAGGCGAAGTGCTTGAAATCCTCGTGGCCGAAGGCTCCGAGGGTGTGAAGGTGAACACGCCTATCGCCCGTCTGGCTGGCGACGACGCTGCACCCGCGCCGAAAAAGGCCGAAACCGAACCGATGACGCAGACCGAAGCTGAGGCTCCGGTGGCTGCCAAGGCGGCTGCCGGTCCGGTTGCTCGTCCGAGCGCCGACCTGCGCGATCCGGAAATCCCCGCTGACGCCAAGCTGGTGAAAACCACCATCCGTGACGCCCTGCGCGACGCGATGGCCGAAGAAATGCGCCGCGACGACGCTGTCTTCCTGATGGGCGAGGAAGTCGCCCAGTATCAGGGTGCCTATAAGGTCAGTCGTGAACTGCTGCAGGAATTCGGTGCCCAGCGCGTTGTCGACACCCCGATTACCGAGCACGGCTTTGCCGGTCTCGGCGTTGGTGCCGCCATGGCGGGCCTGAAGCCCATCGTGGAGTTCATGACGTGGAACTTTGGCATGCAGGCCATCGACCACATCATCAACTCGGCGGCTAAGACCCTGTACATGTCGGGTGGTCAAATCCGCTGCCCGATCGTGTTCCGTGGTCCTAACGGTGCGGCCAGCCGCGTGGCGGCCCAGCACTCTCAGGACTATTCGGCATGGTACGCCCAGATTCCGGGTCTGAAGGTCATCGCGCCGTATGATGCGGCGGATGCCAAGGGCCTGCTGAAGGCGGCTATCCGCGATCCGAACCCTGTCGTCTTCCTCGAACACGAGATGATGTACGGTCTCGAGTTCGATGTGCCGGACGTTGAGGACTATGTCCTGCCGATCGGCAAGGCCAAGGTCCGTCGCGAAGGAACCGATGTCACCATCACGGCCCACAGCCGTATGGTCGGCTTTGCCCTGCAAGCCGCCGAGAAGTTGGCTGAAGAGGGCATCTCGGCCGAGGTTGTCGACCTGCGCACCCTGCGTCCGCTGGACACCGACACCATCATCGAAAGCGTCAAGAAGACTAACCGTCTGGTCTCGGCCGAAGAGGGCTGGGGGCCGATGGGTGTGGGTGCCGAAGTGGTTGCCCGCGTGATCGAGCACGCTTTCGACTATCTGGATGCACCGCCGCTGCGCGTGCACCAGGAAGATGTGCCTCTGCCCTATGCTGCGAACCTTGAAGTCCTGTCTCTGCCGGGCGTCGACAAGATCGTGGCTGCGGTGAAGAAGGTGGTCGCATGAGCGCCGATTTCGAACTGACTGTTCCTGAAAGCGTCGCCAATGACGATCAGGCCGTCGAACTGCTGCGGATGTGGTGGTCGAAGGATGAACCGGTCATGTCGGTAAAGCCTGCCTTCAACGATCCGATCAAGTTCGGCGAAATGCTGGCGTACGCCGCGCGTCACATGGCGCACGGCTATGCCGTTCGCCACGGCCACAATGAGCGTGAAGCTTATAACCGTATCCTTCAAGGGATCAGTGATGTGGTGAAGGCCGACAACGTCCGCACCGTCGCCGAGCCTTCGGTCGAAGGAGGGAATGCCTGATGACTGACATTCTGATGCCCGCCCTGTCTCCGACGATGGAGGAGGGCGTTCTGGCCAAATGGCACATCAAGGTGGGTGACGTCGTCTCCGCCGGTGATGTCATCGCCGAGATCGAAACCGACAAGGCCACGATGGAAGTCGAGGCCGTGGATGAGGGCGAGGTTCTGGAAATCCTCGTCGCCGAGGGTTCGGAAGGCGTGAAGGTCAACACCCCGATCGCCCGTCTGGCTGGCGACGACGCCGCGCCTGCACCGAAGAAGGCTGAGGCGGCTCCGGCTGCTGAAGCCCCTAAGGAAGCGCCCAAGGCTGAAGCCCCGAAGGCTGAGACCAAGGCCGCTCCGGCTCCGGTCGCGGCTTCGGGCGAGCGGATCTTTGCCTCGCCGCTGGCGCGCCGTCTCGCGGCCATGGCGGGTCTTGATCTGAAAGCCATCAAGGGCACCGGCCCGCATGGTCGTATCGTCAAGCGCGACGTCGAGGCCGCTCAGGCCTCTGGCGGTGCCAAGGCTCCGGCTCAGGCGGCTGCTCCGGCGGCTGCCGAGGCCAAGGCCACGCCGTCGCTGGCCCAGATGGGCATTGCCGATGGCACCTATGACCTGATCCCGCTGGACGGTATGCGTAAGGCAATCGCCCGCCGCATGGTCGAGAGTGTAAACAACGTCCCGCACTTCCCGCTGTTCATCGACGTGGAGCTGGACGCCCTTATGGCGGCCCGCGCCCAGATCAACAAGATGCTGGAGCCGCGCGGTATCAAGGTGTCGGTCAACGACTTCGTCATCAAGGCCGCTGCGATGGCCCTGAAGGCCGTGCCGGAAGCCAACGCTTCCTATACGCCCGAAGGCATCGCTATGCACCACAATGCCGATGTGTCGATGGCCGTGGCGATCGATGGTGGCCTGATCACTCCGATCATCCGCAAGGCCGAGACCAAGGGTCTGGCCCAGATCGCGACGGAGTCCAAGGACCTCGCCAAGCGTGCGCGCGAGCGCAAGCTGAAGCCGGAAGAGTTCCAGGGCGGCACCTTCTCGGTGTCCAACCTCGGCATGTTCGGCATCAAGCAGTTCACCTCGATCATCAATGAGCCGCAGGGCTGCATTATGAGCGTGGGTGCAGGCGAGCAGCGTCCGGTCGTCAAGAATGGCGAGCTGACCATTGCGACGGTCATGACGGTAACCCTGACCTGCGATCACCGCGTGGTGGACGGCGCCGTTGGTGCCCGCTTCCTGCAAGCCTTCAAGCCGCTGCTTGAAAACCCGCTGTCGATGTTGGCCTGAGGATCAAGCGCATGAGAGATTTTGATCTCGTAGTGATCGGCTCTGGCCCCGGCGGTTACGTCGCGGCCATCCGCGCCAGCCAGCTGGGCCAGAAGGTGGCTATCGTCGAGCGTGAGAACCTTGGCGGTATCTGCCTGAACTGGGGCTGTATCCCGACTAAGGCCCTGCTGAAGTCGGGCGAGAAGTTCGAGAGCCTAAGCCATCTCAAGGAATACGGCCTGTCGGCCTCGGGCGCTTCGTTCGACTTCGACGCTATCATCCAGCGTTCGCGCGGTGTGGCCAAGCAGCTCAATCAGGGCGTTGGCTTCCTGATGAAGAAGAACAAGATCGAGGTCATCGAGGGTACCGCCAAGCTTGAGAAAGGCGCGGCCGCTCCCAAGGTGGTTGTGACGCTGAACAAGGGCGGCGAGCAGGTTCTGAACGCAAAGAACGTCATGCTGGCCGTGGGCGCCCGCGCTCGCGCGCTGCCGCAGATTGGCCTTGAGGCTGACGGCGACAAGATCTGGGCCTACCGCGATGCGCTGGCTCCGAAGAAGCTGCCCAAGACCTTCGTGGTCATCGGCTCGGGTGCCATCGGCATCGAGTTCGCCAGCTTCTATCGCGCTCTGGGTTCCGAAGTGACCGTGGTGGAAGCCGTGGATCGCATCATGCCGGTCGAGGACGAAGAAGTGTCCAAGGCCGCCCAGAAGGGCTTCGAAAAGCGCGGCATCAAGTTCAAGACCGGTGCCAAGGTCACCAAGGTCACCAAGACGCCCAAGGGCGTGTCGGTGGCCATCGAGGTCGGCGGCAAGGCCGAGACGCTGGAAGCCGAGGTCTGCATCTCGGCGGTCGGTATCACGGCCAACACCGACGGCATCGGGCTGGAAGCACTGGGTGTCGAGCTGGATCGCGGTCACATCAAGACCGACAGCCACTGCCAGACCAATGTAAAGGGACTCTATGCCATCGGCGACTGCGCCGGTGCGCCATGGCTGGCCCACAAGGCCTCGCACGAGGGTATCCACGCGGCGGAACACATCGCGGGCTTTAAAACTCCGAACGTGTATTCGCCCATTGCCGGCTGCACCTATGCCCAGCCTCAGGTCGCGTCGGTCGGCGTGACGGAGCAGGGCGCGCGCGAAGCCAAGCGCGAGGTCAAGATCGGCCGCTTCCCGTTCCGCGTGAACGGCAAGGCCATCGCCTCGGGTGAAACCGAGGGCTTCGTAAAGGTCATCTTCGACGCCAATACGGGTGCCCTGATCGGTGCCCACATGATCGGCCACGAAGTCACCGAGATGATCAAGGGCTACGTCACCGCCATCACGATGGAAGCGACGGAAGAGGACATCCACGGCATCGTCTACCCGCACCCGACCATGTCGGAAGCCATGCACGAAGCCGCCCTCGACGCCTACGGCCGTGTGATCCACCTCTGATCACAGCGAGAGCGCTAGAACAGCAAAAGGCCCCGAGCCCGAGAAGCTCGGGGGCTTTTGTTATTCCTGCCACCCACGCCGTCATCCTCCGACAAGCCGCAAAGCGGCGCAGATCGGGGGATCCATAAAACGCTAGAAGCCTACACCGCCGCCTAAAACTGGATCCTCCGGTCAAGCCGGAGGATGACGGCGGATAGGGAAGAAGCGCTTAGCGCCTTTTGCCCAGCTCGGCGGCAATGTCCTAGGTCATGCGCCCAACCTTGCGGTGCGCCGTCACGATCTGATCGCGCGTCACGCCCCACTTCTTCATCCAATACTCCACCGACTGACGCTCGGTCAGATCGATGCGGTCCTTATCAATGAACCCGCGCTTGTCTTTTAGGCCAGCCATGCTCGGCTCCAAAGTTAATTCAAAAAGCATATATCGATAGCTACCAGAGGAAATCATCGTCTTCGTCCTGCTGATCATCGTCGTATCCATAGCGGGTATGGCTTATAGCAGAGGTATTTATGGATCTAAGCTTGTCTTTATGCTCACTAAAATCTATTAGTTTAATATTTTTACTCGCCAAATGCTCAAATTCTGGAGTGTATAGACCAGAAAATTTCGCTTTTGAATATTCTTGTGACTTTGCAACTAAGCTAACAATCCAAGAGCTGTCAGTGGTGTTTAGTTTGTCTCCTAGTGATATCTTGGGCTTTCTTTTTATTGATCCATCAATGTATGATTGAATAATTAGTGCCTTAACATGCTCGTTTTTGTATTTATACATACTTTCTAATAAAGATGACGATATTTCAGCTTCAATAAATAGTAAAAGCCATGTCATCCATATAATTTCATGATCATGGTTAAATGATATTCCTTTCTTGATTATAGACTCGGCAACATTTGTCCATCCGTCCTTGTCAATAGAATTATTATCATCAGAAAACTTCTTAGCAACGATTAGGCAGCAATAATCTATAGCATGGGCATGCTTTTGGCAGATTCTTTGAAGTGCAGTTTCTATAAACTTCCAATTTTCAGATCTATATACTTTGTAGTCATCAAAGCATCTAATTAATACTTTGATAGGGCTGCTAGATCCAATTTTGTTTGAAGTGTTTACAGCTTCAGATAGAAGTCTTTCTATATTTTCAAAGCTATTGTTGAATCGTAGTTTTTTGCATTCGCTTCTTAGTCTTTGTGCCCACAGATCGTTTATTGGATCGAGGCTGGATAGAATTTTCGTTTTGTGGTCATTAATATTTAAAGAGTAATCCGCTAGGCATTCGCTTATTAATGATAATACAGATTGTGCTTCGTGCTCAGATTTTAAACCTATGTAGTAGTCATCAACATGACGTACTCCACCTATAACTTTATCTTTGATCTTTGACTCAATATTGATGTCAATTTGGCATAGAATGAACTCAGCTATTATTCTATACGCATCTGGACCAATTAATACACCTCGACTATTTCCTTTTTGTCCATTTCGAACAAAATAGTCCAAGTTATTGAAGAAATTTTCTGCGGAATCGTTGTTTGTATCCAATTTAGATTGATCGATTCCATGGGCCGCCCATGATATGGAGTGAGTGTATATACTAGGAAAGCACTGAGAAATATCTGCTTTCAATACGTATGGAGCGTAGCTGATATTATCAGAGGAGTGCTTGGACAGCTCTGAGAGTGACGGGACTTTTACAGATCGTTCTGATCCATCAGGCATAACTTTAGGCTTGCCGATTGAATATGAGCTTCCGTCAAACTTTTTGTCGAAGTGGGACCAATTCTTCCATATAAAAGAAGATATATGAAAATAGGAAACTATATTCGGTGTGCCAAAAAGCCGTCTGTTTCCGTCGTGCTTTGTTCCGTTGTAGCGAGAAAAATCTGTTTTTCGCTCGTGAAACTTTTGATCGTCAAGTCGTCCAACCAAGCCATGGAATGCACGCTTTGCATCTGAAGAATTGAAGCATGGCGGAAGCGTTTCCGGATATAGGCCTGCGTTTAAAAGTGTAAACCTTGATTGCATTATAGGTAATGCCTGACGAAAAGCTGCATTTGCGGATTTAACGAGTTATCATTGGTATTTGGATTCGTGCGATCATTGCATTGTTAGATTCCCTAAAACCTGCCTAAAATGAGGAAACCTCCTTTTGCAGTGCGGAATTCTAAATGCGTGTCGCGTCTGATGTCCTTGGCCTGATTGGCAATACACCCTTGGTGCGGCTTAAGGCTGCGTCGGAGGCGACGGGGTGTGACATCTATGGCAAGGCCGAGTTTCTGAATGCGGGGCAGTCGATCAAGGATCGGGCTGCCCTCAGCATCATCCTGAAAGCGCGGGCCAGCGGGGCGTTGAAGCCCGGCGGGACGATCGTGGAAGGCACGGCGGGCAATACCGGTATTGGCTTGGCCATGGTCGGGGCGGCGCTGGGCCATCCGGTTGTGATCGTGATGCCGCGTACCCAGACCGAGGAAAAGAAGCGGGCTGTGCGTCTGCACGGTGCCAAGCTGATCGAGGTCGATCCGGCACCGTTCAGCAGCCCGAACCACTTCGTGCACTATTCGCGCCGACTGGCAGAAGAACTGAACGAAACCGAACCGCACGGCGCATTCTATGCGGACCAGTTCGACAACCTGTCGAACCGTCTGGCGCACTATGAAGGCACCGGCCCCGAAATCTGGGAACAGACGGGCGGCAAGGTGGACGGCTTTATCTGCGCGGTCGGCTCTGGCGGCACACTGGTCGGCACCACGACCTATCTGAAAGAGAAGAACCCGAACCTGAAAGTCGGCTTGTCGGACGTGCCGGGCGCGGCGCTGTATTCCTATTTCAAGGAAGGCGTGCTGAAGGGCGAGGGCAGCTCCATCACCGAGGGTATCGGCGTGAACCGCATCACCGGCAACCTGACGGGGCTGGATGCGGTGGACTATGCCTATCGCATCGAGGACGCCGAGTTCCTGCCCATCCTGTTCGATCTGGTGCGGGACGAGGGCATGTGCCTTGGCGCATCCAGCGGTGTGAACATTGCGGGCGCGATCCGCATGGCCAAGGAAATGGGCCCCGGCCACACCATCGTGACCGTGCTGTGCGACCCCGGCCAACGCTATGCCAGCAAGCTATATGACCCGGCCTTCTTGCGTTCGCGCGGCCTGCCGACCGCAGAGTGGATGAGCTGATATGAGCCGCAACGACAATATTCTGGATGGTCGCCTGCCGCCGCTGAATGCGCTCAAGGCGTTCGAGGCTTCGGCGCGTCGGTTGAACATCACCCGCGCGGCCGAGGAACTGTCGGTCACGCCGGGGGCCATCAGCCAGCAGATCCGCATTCTGGAACAGCACGCGGGCGCGCCGCTGTTTTACCGCGAGGGGCGCCAGATCGCCCTGACAGAACTGGGCCAAGAGCTTTATCCGCTGCTGCGTGACGGGTTTGATTATCTGAAACGGGCAGGGGATTTGCTGTATCGCCCTGACCGTCGCTATGCCCTGTCGGTGTCGGTGCCGCCGTCGTTTGCGTCCAAATGGCTGACCCAGCGGATTGCGCGTTTTGCTGCCGCTAACCCCGAGGTCGAGCTGTGGCTGTCGGCGGATATGCGGCTGGCTGACGTGGCGGGCGGGCGCGTGGACGTGGCCGTGCGTTATGGCCGTGGGCCGTATGCGGGGGTGCGCTCGGAACGCCTGATCGGGGCTGATGTCATCCCTGTGTGTGCGCCGCAGTTGCTGGTGGGTGAAAAGGCGCTGAAGAAGCCATCGGACCTGAAGAACCACGTCCTGATCCACCTGCGTCCCGGCGAGTTGGAGGAAAGCCGTCCCGATTGGGCGATGTGGATGAAGACCCACAAGGTCAAGGATGTGGATGCCTCACAGGGCACCCGCGTGGACCAGACCGCACTGGCCATCGACGCCGCCATCCACGGGCAGGGTGTGGCACTGGCCCCCTATGCCTTCGTGGCGGACGATCTGGCTGCAGGTCGCCTCGTCGCGCCGTTCGCCGACGGGGCCCTGACGACCGACATGGCTTACCACGTCCTCACCCGCCGCAGCAGCGTGTCCGAACCGGCGCGGCTGTTCGTGAAGTGGCTGAGAGAAGAGGCGCAGGCGGCCGAGCAGATCGTGGATGATTTGTAGGGACAGTTATGGCTGTCCTCGCCGTAATCCTAAGATCACGTAACTAGTTCATTGTGAGATATTTTGATGATTTGCTAAATTAAATCGAGGGACGACGTGAGAGATTTGCCGAAGTCTGATTTTGAGATGAAGAAGTTTGACGAGCTTCTATCGAACCAAAGATACGAGTTGGAGCGATCTAACGTTGTTAATGAACGTTGGATTTTGTGGCTGGCGATTGGAAACGGTGTTGCTCTAGTGAGCATTGCTTCCACGCTAATCGACAAAACCACTGAGGCTTTGGCTGCGTTATTAATGCCGAGTTGCTGGTTTTTTGCGCTGGGCCTTATAGCTGCGGGTGCTACAGCCCCATTCGCGATGAAAAGGCACCACTTAGCCCGAAATCTGTGGCGTCAGTGGACGATTAATTACACTAGTGGAGAAGAGCTTCAGTCTATGTCGAAACAGGACGAGGCTATGGAAAATCATCTCTATAAATTTGAAGTTACTTTAGAAATTGTAGCTGCTGCTTCTTTTGCTTTTGGATTGTTGTATCCTTTAGCAACTCTTTGCATTCGCTATTTATGTACTGGGCGCTTTTTCTTACATTAATAATGGATGTGCGAGTGTCAGATATTTGGTGCCGACACTCGTAGTATTGAACTTACTCCAGCAACGCCCTCGTCGCCACCTCTACATCAGCCTGACGCATCAGGCTTTCGCCGACGAGGATGGCTTTGGAGTTGGCGGCGGCGACGCGGGCGACATCTTCGGGTGTGAAGATGCCGCTTTCGGCCACTAGGAGCGCGCGGGGCGGGGCCAAGAGGGCCAGTGTCTCGGTATTGGCCAGATCGACCTCGAACGTCCGCAGCGAGCGGTTGTTGACGCCCACCAGAGCATTGTCACGGTCGCCCACCAGCTTGCTGGCGCGGGCCATCTCTTGCTCGTCGTGGGTTTCGATCAGGGCGTCCATGCCGAAGCGGTCCGCCTCGGCCAACAGATCGGCGGCGAGGGCGTCGTCGATCATGTCCATGATGATCAGGATGCAGTCGGCCCCAAGGGCGCGGCTCTCGGCCACCTGCCACGGATCGACAAGAAAGTCCTTGCGCAGGCAGGGCAGGGCCACGGCGGCGCGGGCGGCAACCAGATACGAGTCATCGCCTTGGAAGCTGGGGCCGTCGGTCAGCACGGACAGGCAGGTGGCCCCGCCGCGCTCATAGGCCTGTGCCAGTTCCGGCGGGTTGAAATCATCCGGGCGGATCAGGCCCTTGGACGGGCTGGCCTTTTTGATCTCAGCGATAAGGGCGGGGCGGCCCGTAGTGGCTGCCGTTGCGGCCAGCGCATCGCGGAAACCGCGCGGGGCGGATGCGGCCTTTGCGTTCGCTTCCAGTGCATCGAGCGTGATGGCAGCCTTGCGGGCGGCGACTTCATCGCGCTTGTAATCGGCGATGCGGTTCAGAATGTCGCTCATGCTTCGGACTCTACTGGCGTGTGGGAGGCGAGGACGAGGGCGTCCAGTGCGGCCAAGGCGCGGCCATCGTCGATGACGGCGGCGGCCTGTGCGATGCCGGATTTCAGATCAGCGGCCACGTCCGACACCACCAGTGCGGCGGCAGAGTTCAGCAGCACGATATCGCGGTAAGGACCGGTTTCGCCATTCAATAGGGCGCGTAGGGCCGCGGCGTTCACCTCGGCATCGCCGCCTTGGATATCGGCCAGAGTGGCGCGGGGCAGGCCCACTTCTTCCGGCGTTATGGTGAAGCGATTGATGGTGCCGTCTTTCCACTCGGCTACCTCGGTCGGGCCTGTGGTGGTCAGTTCATCAAGGCCGCTGCCGTTGACGGTCCATGCGCGCTTGGCACCCAGACGGCCCAGAACCTCGACCAGAGGCTCAAGCAGGTTCGGGTCATAGACGCCCATAACCTGACGGTTGGCCCCCGCCGGATTACACAGCGGACCCAGCAGATTGAAGGCGGTGCGGAAGCCCAGCTCGGCACGCACCGGACCCACGTGACGCATGGCGCGGTGATAGGTCGGTGCGAACAGGAAGGCGATGCCTGCATCGTTCAGCGCCAGTGCCTGTTGGGCGGGCGTGGCATCGAGGTTCACGCCCAGCGCGGCCAGAACGTCCGAAGAGCCGGACTTTGAGCTCATGGCGCGGTTGCCGTGCTTGGCGACCTTGAGGCCCGCGCCAGCCAGAACGAAGCTGGCGGCAGTGGAGATGTTGTAGGTGTGGGCACCGTCCCCGCCTGTGCCGCAGGTATCGACCACATCCTCGAACGGGTGATCGAGTTTAAGGGCTGCGGCGCGCATGGCGCGGGCGAAGGCGGTGATTTCGTCGACCGTCTCGCCACGGATGCGAAGGGCGGTGAGGGCGGATGCGACCTGTGCAGGCGTCGGCTCGCCGCGAAGGCAGGCGGCGAAGAAGTCTTGGGCCTCGTCACCGGTCAGAACCTGACCCGCGACCAGCTTGGACAAAAGCGGTTTGAAACTGTCCATGGCCTCAGACCATCGCCGTGCGCTTGATATTGGCGAAGTCGAGGAAGTTGCCGATCAGGTCATGACCGTTTTCCGTGGCGATGGATTCCGGGTGGAACTGGACGCCGTGGATCGGGCGCGTCTTGTGCGAGAGGCCCATGATCTCGCCGTCCTCGGTCCATGCCGTTACCTCGAGGCAGTCGGGCAGGGTCGCGCGCTTGACCGCCAGCGAGTGGTAGCGGGTTGCGGTGAACGGGCGCGGCAGGTCCTTGAACACGCCGCCACCTTCGTGATGGATCAGCGAGGTCTTGCCGTGCATCAGCGCCTTGGCGCGCACGACCTGACCGCCGAAGGCTTGACCGATGGACTGGTGACCAAGGCAGACGCCGAAGATCGGCATGTCTTCAGGCGCTTGGGAGAGGATGGGCAGGCAGATGCCGGCCTGATCCGGATCGCAAGGACCCGGCGACAGCAGGATGGCTTCGGGCTTCACCGCGAAGGCTTCTTCGACCGTCAGTTCATCGTTGCGGATGACGTGCGTCTGGGCACCCAACTGCGCCAGATAGTGGACGAGGTTGTAGGTGAAGCTGTCGTAGTTATCGACGACGAGGATCATGGGAAGGCTTTTCGATACAGGAGGTCGGCACACGCTGTTCTGTTCAGCTTTAGCCGTGGAATGGGTGGAAGCAAGCGGTCGTTAAACATTCCGCGCGATGGTGCAGCATCGCCATCGGAAGAAGTCCGCTGTGAGAATCATTGAATCCATCCAAGACGCTCGCCGTCTGCTCGAAGAATCGAGCCACGCCGAGACAACCAAATCGCCCATGTTCGTGGCCGCCGCCTTTGCGGCAGCTATGGGATTGTTGCTGATCGGAACGGTGAATGCCGGTCCCGATCTAAGACCTGACCAGACCGACATCACACGCAATCCTTAAGCCGCGACGTCGCCTGATGCTGCAGAACCCTTGGCGCTGGTCGTCAGGGGTTGTGCATGCGTGATCGCATTGAATCGCCAGGCTTCCTCGGCAGCTTTCATCGGGGCGCGGGCTTTGGCCAGCGTCTCGGCGTATTCGGCTGCGGGGTCGCTGTCAGCGACAACGCCGGCACCGGCCTGAACGAAGATGCGGTTGTCGGTGAACATGGCCGTGCGTAGCACGATGCTGATGTCTGCCTGACCGCTGGCCGATATATAGCCAACGCCGCCGCCATAGCCGACGCCGCGCTTTTCGGTTTCCAGTTCGTCGATGATCTCCATCGCACGTACCTTTGGCGCGCCCGAGAGCGTACCGGCGGGAAGGGCGGCCAGAAGGGTATCGACAGCGTCCAGCTTCGGATCGGCTTTGCCGTTCACATTGGAGACGATGTGCATGACCTGCGAATAGCGTTCGACGACGAAGCTTTCGGTGACCTCGACCGTACCCGGTGCAGAGACGCGGCCCACATCGTTGCGGCCCAGATCAAGCAGCATCAGGTGCTCGGCCAGTTCCTTCGGATCGGCCAGCAGTTCGGCCTCTAGAGCCTTGTCCTGTTCCGGCGTCTCGCCACGCGGGCGGGTACCTGCCAGCGGACGAATGGTCACGCGACCATCCTTCAGACGCACGAGGATTTCTGGGCTGGAGCCAGCCAACTGGAAATCGGCGTAGTCGAGATAGAACAGGTACGGCGACGGGTTACCGCGACGAAGCGCGCGGTAGAAGGCGAAGGGGTCTTGGCTCCACGGAGCCGAGAAACGGTGCGCCAGAACGACCTGGAAGATGTCGCCCGCTGCAATGTAGTCCTTGGCCTTGGCGACCATCTGGGCAAAGCCCTCGCCATCGACGGGCGATTTGAACTCTGGCGCAGGGATGTATTCGGGGTCTCGCTGGATTGGCGCAGGGCTGCGCAGGCGATCCTCGAACTCGTCGAGGCGGGCAATGGCCGAGCGATAGGCCAGATCGGCGTCCTTCGCCGTATCCGGATAGGCCGCGGCGATCAGAATGATTTCGTGCTTCACCGAGTCAAAGATGGCCACCAGCGACGGGCGGGCCAGAACGGCATCGGGAAGGTTCAGAGGGTCTGGATTGGCTTCACCCAGCGGCTCCAGCAGACGGACCATGTCGTAGCCGAAGACACCGAACAGGCCAGCGGCCATCGGCGGAAGGTCTTCAGGAAGGTCGAAGCGGCTGTCAGCCATCAGGGCGCGGAGCGATTCCAGCGCGGGCAGGGGTTCTGCCGTAAAGGTATGGGTGGCGATATCGCC
>JAEZHG010000032.1 GCA_023436945.1 Pseudomonadota bacterium
GGGTTATGCCGAACATTTCCCACTTACGGCCTGAGCCATATTGGCGGATCAGGGCGATGACCGGAATGGCGAAGGTCAGGCCATAAAGCGCCAGATGTCCGAACAGTGCGGCTTTACCGATCAGGCCAGGCTGATGTTTGGGGCGGTTCTTGAGATTATAGAGCCCCCAAACCGCACGAACGATCAGCACTATCAGGATCAGAAGGCCAACCGGCTTGTGCATGTCGCGCCACGTATCGGTCATCGGCGTTTCACCGATCAGATTGCGCAGAGCCATGGTACAGATCTGCCAGACCAGAAGACCTGCCATGCCCCAGTGCAATACACGGGTCACGACACCGTATTTCAGGCCATTATCCTTCAGCGACATAGACGCCCCCCTCTCCTCACATCACTTGAATGCGATTGAACATGATTCGGGGCGGCCCGAATAATCGAACCGCCCCGCGTCATTGAGCAGATTGTCTTCGGAAGGCTTAGGGAGCCTTCACGCCGTCTGCATCGGCTTGGATGCGGCGGTCATAGACGTGGTCCACGATACCCCAAGCCTTGGCTTCCTCGGCTGTCATGAAGTGGTCACGGTCCAGAGTGCGCTCGACTTCCTCATAGGTGCGACCCGTGTGGTGCACATAGATTTCGTTCAGGCGGCGCTTGGTGGCGATGATGTCTTCGGCGTGGCGTTCGATGTCCGAGGCCGTGCCACGGAAACCGCCCGACGGCTGGTGCACCATGACGCGTGCGTTCGGCAGAGCGATACGCTGGCCAGCTTCACCGGCAGTCAGGATCAGCGAACCTGCGGATGCAGCCATACCCATCACAACGGTCGAAACCGGCGATTTGATGTATTGCATGGTGTCGTAGATCGCGAGCGCGGAGGTCACCTGACCACCCGGGCTGTTGATGTACATGCTGATTTCTTTCTTCGGGTTTTCCGATTCAAGGAACAGCAGCTGGGCGCAGATCAGCGAGGCCATGCCGTCTTCGAACGGGCCGGTCAGGAAGATGATCCGTTCACGCAGCAGACGCGAGAAGATGTCGAACGCACGTTCGCCACGGCTGGATTGCTCCACGACCATAGGAACGAGATTGTTGGAGATGTAGTCGATCGGATCGCGCATGAGGGCCTTTTCGAGAATCTCGGAGCGACTCAAGGCCGCTCGCTTCATTCATCAGGATATCATCACCCTATAAGGACGATGCAAGGCCGCAAGACAGTTTAATCGCGACTAATCAGTCTTCTTGCTTGCGACCGTCCGCTTCACGCTGGCGTACGACTGCCGAAGAGATGTCTCTGAGTTGCTGATCGGCGCGAATGCGTGGCGCATCAACGGAATACAGACCTGCCAGAAGATCCTGATCCCAGGTGGTCATCTCCAGATATTCGGTCGGGGCATCCAGAAGGTTCAGAATGGTGTTGTAACCCGACATATCGTTCTCGGGATCAACCTGCGCCATCGAGATGAATGCGAGATAGTCCGCAAGCGCGGTACCGACCACACCATTCAGTCGCGAAGTCTCGACGATGATGATGATGCGGGCCAGATCATCGCGGGTGTTCGATCGAAGACGCGACGCCTCGCGCACGGTGATGGTGGGCGGATCTTCACCGTCCAGACGAACGGCAATATCACCCGTATCGGCACTGACCGGCAGACTGACGTGCCACCAGCGGATCGGACGGTCGGCCTCCTGGAAGTCTCTGAGTGCGGCGCTGCCCAGATCGGTGTTGGCACGTGAAGGACGAAGACCGCCTTCGTTACTGTTCACGATGCTGCGCGCCAGAGCCTTGCCGTCATTGGTCGCAACAATCATCACGTCAGGACGGCAGCCTTCTTCCTTTACATCCAGTCCGGCTTGCAGCATGCGCAGGCCGATACGGTCCAGAAGCGCACGGCCATAGTTGGGCTGGAAGTTCATGGCCGAAAGGCAGACTTCCTTGTTCCAGCGCGCCAAAGGACGTCCGCGTGGAGAGGTCATAGCCCCCTCTACGAAGCGCTCGACCTGCTGGCGCTGGGCTTGACGCGAGGCTTCGGCACGAACCTCGATATCCTGTACGGCAGTCGGTGTGTCTTGAGGCTGTGAAGCCGAATTCGAAATAAGTGCAGCCGCCACAAGCGCCAAAAGAGACATGATAAACTCCGTATGTCGGCGTTATATTAGCAACTGTGGCACCGGATTATAGTTACAAACTGGACAGGATCATCGCCCTCTCCCGTCACTGGGCTAATCTTCCGAACGTGCAGCTTCCATCAGACGGGCGATCTCGCCACGCTGGTGCGATTTGGAAACCTGATTGAGCTCGGCGCTGTAGAGCGCCTTGAGGTAAGCCTCGTCCCACTCGGTCAGGCTCTGGACCTGCGGATTATCGGCCAGCAGCGAGAGGATGGAATCATATCCCTCGAAATTACCGCCCGCATCGACCTGGGACAGGGAGACCATCGAGACATAATCAGCGACCTGACCGAAGTGCAGACCATCCAGTTTCGATATGTCCACGATGACAATCACACGGGCAATGTCATGACGCAGTTCGCTACGAAGGCGCGAATTGGAGCCCGTCACGACAGGCGCATCCTCGCCCGGCAAACGCACCGCAAGGTTTCCGGTATGGGCATCGACAGGCACTGCAACATGCCACCAGCGGATCGCAGCATCACCGGACTGGAAAGCTTGAAGGGCACTGCGATTACGCACCATTCCAGAACCGCCCGGATCAAATGCACGGCGCGACCTTTGCACCAGTCCACGAGCCAGTCCTGCGCCATCATTTGCGGCAATCACGAGGATATTGGGCGTACAACCCGGCTCACCGGCTTGAAGACCGATCTCTTCGGCAATCAGCGAGACACGGTCAGCAATCAGTTGCGCCGCATCCGGACGCAGATTGACGACGCCTACACAGACCTTCTCGAAGAAGCGCGCGGTATTAAGGCTGCGCTCCGGCAGGGAAATGTCATCGAGGAAGCTGCGGATCTGGTCTGCGTCACGGCGCGCATTCACCACAATGTCGTCTATTCGCGTCGCGTCCTGAGCGGGCGGTTGTGAACCTGCGGCCTGAAAAGCCAAAACACCCGCAACGACTGAAGCGACTAACGACATAAGAAATCTCCACTACTCGTCCGCCATAACAACGCTAGGAAATTCCACAAGTTACAAAAAAGAAAGGGCGGAGCCTAAGCCCCGCCCTTCCCGATCTTCAGTGAAGATAAAGCCGATTAGGCTTCGTCTTCGTCCTTCAGCAGTTCTTCCTTGCTGATCGGAGCGTCGGTCACTTCCGCAACCGAAATGATCAGGTCGACGACCTTCTCTTCGTAGATCGGAGCGCGCAGTTGGGCTGCAGCGTTCGGGTTCTGACGGTAGAAGTCCAGAACCATACGCTCTTGGCCCGGATAGTTGCGGGCTTCGGCCATGATGGCGTTCGACAGTTCTTGGTCCGAAACAGTCACGTTGTTCGCGCGGCCGATTTCAGCGAGCACGAGGCCCAGACGCACGCGGCGCTCGGCGATCTTCTTGTACTCGGCCTTCAGTTCGTCTTCCGACTTCTTGGCGTCGTCTTCCGGCAGACGGCCAGCTTCCTTGTCAGCCGACACCTGAGCCCAGATGCCTTCGAACTCGGCTTCAACCATCTTCGGCGGCAGAGCGAAGTCGTGGCCTTCGTCCAGCACGTCCAGCAGAGCGCGCTTCAGCTTGAAGCGGGCTGCGCCAGCGTATTGCTGGTTCAGGTTGGCCTTCAGCAGCTCTTTCAGCTTGTCGATCGACTCAAGGCCGATACGCTTGGCGAACTCGTCGTCCATTGCGGTTTCGACTTCAGCCTTGATGGCCTTGACGGTGACGTCGAAGGTCGCAGCCTTACCAGCCAGGTGAGCGGCTTGGTATTCTTCCGGGAAGGTGACCTCGATGGTCTTCTCTTCGCCGACCTTGGCACCCTTCAGTTGCTCTTCAAAGCCCGGGATGAAGCGGTTCGAACCGATGACCAGATCAGCGTCGGTAGCAGCGCCACCGTCGAACTCGACGCCGTCGATCTTGCCGACGAAGTCGATGGTCAGTTGGTCGCCCTCAGCGGCCTTGACGGTCTTGCCCTTCTTGTCCTCGTAGGACTTGGCTTGCGAAGCCAGTTCCTTCAGGGCCTCTTCCAGGTCTTCGTCCGAAGCTTCGTAGGTCGGGCGCGACAGCTTCAGGGTCTTCGGATCAACCGGGGTGAACTCCGGCATGATTTCCAGCGACATTTCGTACGACAGGTCTTCTTCACCAGCGATGACCTTGTCCATGTCCGAGATTAGCTTCATCTCGGCCGGAGCAGCCGGACGAACCTTCAGTTCGTCCAGAGCGCCTTGGCTGGTGTTGTTCAGCTCGGCGTTGATGATTTCGCCCATGAAGTCACGACCGAAGGTCTTCTTGACGTAAGAAGCCGGCACCTTGCCCGGACGGAAGCCCTTCAGCTTCATCTGGGGGGCGACTTCCTTGATACGGGCTTCAAGCTTTTCGTTCAGCTCGGCTACCGGGATGGTCACCGCGATCACGCGGCTGAGGCCTTCGTTCGACTTTTCGACGACTTGCATGGTCGGATATCTGACGCTCTGGGGCGACGCCCAAAAGGCGCGCGAGTGGAATAAAGCAAAAGGACCGCCCATCGGAGCGGCACCTCGAAGCCCGCCCTTATGTAGATATGAGGCGCTTACGTCAACGCGCAGCGGGTTTCTTTGACGCTCTAGCAGCGCTATTTCACGGATATGAACCAGCAATCCGCACCAATTGGCGTTCTCGTCAGTCCCGTCACACCGCTCCAGCAGAACTGCACTATCGTCTGGTGCACCAAGACCCTGAAGGCGGCTGTCATTGATCCCGGAGCCTCTGCGCCGGCGCTTCTGGCCGAAATCCAGCGCCGTGGTCTGACGCTCGATGCTATCTGGATAACGCATGGACATCTTGATCATGCGGGTGGAGCGCAGGAACTGCATGAACTCTCCGGCAAAGAGATCATCGGCCCGCACATCGCAGACAAATTCTGGGTCGATATGATTCCCGAACAGGGCCTGAAATGGGGTTTGCCGGATGCACGCAGCTTCGTCCCTTCCCGCTGGCTGGATGAAGGTGATGTTCTGACGCTGGGCGAGGCCAAGTGGGAAGTTTACCACTGCCCCGGCCACACTCCGGGCCATGTGATCTTCTTCAACCGAGAGGCGCGATTCGCACAGGTTGGCGACGTGCTGTTCCAAGGGTCAGTCGGCCGCACAGACTTCCCGCAAAGTTCACACGAGGATCTGATCAAGTCGGTCGTCACCAAACTTTGGCCACTGGGCGATGACGTCACCTTCATCCCCGGCCACGGCCCGCACTCGACCTTTGGTGCAGAGCGCCGCAACAACCCGTTTGTGGGCGATCGCGTTGTTTCTTCTCAACTAATCACCGGTAACACTTCCGGCGCCGCTTAGGTTACAAAATCTTTAACCCTGATTTTTCAAGGACCTAATCCCAGACTCGACCACAGGTTGCAAAAACGCATCACCCCCTAGGGAACCTTAGCCATCCTTCGGCTCTTTTTTGGGAGAGCAGCAGTGTTTTTGACAAGGAGTTCCTTAGTATGGCCGACCAAGAGCAGACCAAACCTTCGGGCATTTCCAAGCGCGGATTTGCTTCCATGGATCCGGCTCGTCAGCGCGAGATCGCCCGTAAGGGCGGCGCGAGCGTCCCTTCGGAGAAGCGCAGCTTCTCGCAGGACCGTTCGCTGGCAGCACAAGCCGGTCGTAAGGGTGGCGAAGCTTCCCACGGCTCGCGTAACAAGGATGCCGATAAAAATCCGACCGGCACCAACTAAGC
>JAEZHG010000045.1 GCA_023436945.1 Pseudomonadota bacterium
GGCCCCTTCCCCTATGAGGGCGAGGAAGACCCCGACCTGATCAACGCCGGCAAGCAGACCATCACCGAAATTCCCGAGAGCGCCTATTTCTCGTCGGCGGACTCGTTTGCCATGATCCGTGGCGGCCACATTAACCTGTCGATCCTCGGCGCGATGGAAGTGGCGCAGAACGGCGACATCGCCAACTGGATGATCCCGGGCAAGCTGGTCAAAGGCATGGGCGGCGCAATGGACCTCGTAGCGGGCGTAAAGCGCGTCGTCGTGGTCATGGAACACGCCAACAAGCACGGCCATTCCAAGGTTCTGAAGGCCTGCACCCTGCCCCTGACCGGCACGGGCGTGGTCAGCCGCATCATCACCGATCTGGCAACCTTTGACGTGAAGCCGGATGGTTCGGGTCTGGAACTGATCGAACTGGCCGAGGGCGTCACCCTCGATGAAGTCGCATCCAAGACCGAGGCCGACTACACCGTGGCCGCTGGCGTCGCTTGATCCGCGCCACAGGCTGATATGAAGAGAGCCGGAAGCTTCACGCTTCCGGTTCTTTTTCGTTAGTCCAGCTTGGTCTGGATACGGTGCAGCGCGGGCATGCCCTCAAGCTCGCTGAAGATGGTGGTCGTCTTGCCCTCGCGGGGATCGACGGCAGTGCAAGTAAAGCCTTGGAACGGGTTCTCGCCCTGCCACAGGATCAGCACACCCGGCGAGATCATGGTGGCGCGATAGCTGGTGTTATCCAGTCGGTCGATCTCGTCCATCTGGGCATGGACCGCAGCAAGGTCGGTGATTTCGCGGTTGGAGGCGAAATACATCATCTCGCCATCGGGTTTGAAACGCATGTAGTCGCGCGGGAAGGAAGCGGCGACATTCTCGACGCCCTGCTCGGCGGCATTCACCACCCTGCTTTTCCAGACACCGACCACGTCCTCATAAAGGCAGGGCCTACCCTCCGGCAGTGGTTTGGCCGCGATCTGTGCATTGGCCGATGTTGCCATAAACACCATGGCCGCAGACAGTCCGATCAGCTTCAGCATATTCCCTCCAGTTGTTATTTACCCAACCCCTCGGCACGAAGCGCTGCACAGGAACGGCGAAGACCAACCTATGTTTTCTGGCACAAATGAAAAGAGCCGGAACATGAAGTTCCGGCTCTCGTCATTCGGTATCAGTCTTGGGCAGGCGGCGCGGCGGCTACCTCGGCCGCCGTCCATTCCACGATCTTGCGCACCGTCTCGGCAGTCGCCTCATTATAGGCGCTGACGATGGTCGTGACGCGGTTCGAGGCGGCGGGCTGAACCACATCGAAGCGCGCGTCCTTGATGATCGAGCGGTCATCGCGGCGCAGCAGTTGCACCGACACAGCCACCTTCACTTCCGGCACTGCGCCCGCAGAGGCATAGACCGTCTCGAAGCGGCGGATGTCCACGGCAAGGCTCAGGCCATCGCGAACCAGCGGGCCGCTGGTGACACGAAGGCAAGGCGCGCCCGAGGCGAAACCATCCTGAAGCGCTTCCTCGAACAAGGTCGAGGCCTGCCCCACCCAGCGAGCGCCCGCGATGTAAGCGGTCTCATTGCCCGTAGAGGTCAGGATCTGGTCACCACGTGCGGCACTGTTGAACTCTACGCGGCGCAGGTTCACGCCCGTGCGGGTGCAGTTCGGCACACTGCCCTGATCCACAGAGCCAAAGGCCGGAACCGTACCGAACCGATAGGTCTGGAGCGGATCAGGCGACTTCAGCACGGTGCAGGCCGACAGGGCCAGTCCGGCAGCGACAACGGCCACAGACGACAGACGGATCATGGCTGGACCTCCAGTTGTTTGGCCGGAGCACGGCCGATGAATTCACGCGGGCTGCGGCGCACGTTCTCGATCAGGTCTTCCAGAGAGCGGGTGGCCTGATTGAGCTGGCGCACAGCGTCATTTATCTGCGGCACGGTGGTGGTGCCGAACTCGCCCAGCGGGGCTTCGAGGCCTGATGCCGAACGGTTGATCGAGGCGATGGCCTGACGGGCTTCTTCCGAGGCCTTGTTGATGTTTTCCAGCGCGGCACGACCGTCGGTGTTGACGATCTGGCGGGCATCGGCACCCAGTTGCTGATACTCGGCCACAGCGGCATTGGCGCTGGTGATCGCCTGTTCAAGCTGCTGGAACATACCCTTGCGGGCTTCCAGTTCGGCGGTCAGGGCCTCGACGTTACGCACGCTGGTCGAGAAGGAACGGATATTCTCGTCCGACATGATGCGGTTGATGCGGTTCAGCGCATCCACGGTCTGTTGCAGCACCGTGCCCGAACCCGTCAGCAGTTCAGCCAGCGGGCTGGCCTGCGACTGGATCACCGGAACCACATGCTCGGCATATTGCGACTTCAACAACGCCGTTTCCGGATCGCCGGCGGTGATCTGGATATAGTTCAGGCCGGTGATGCCTTGCGGCTCAAGCTGGGCGCGGCTGGTGACGCGAACGGGCGTCGTGCCGTTCAGGCGAACACGGGCCACAACCTGATCGGCCTTTTTCGGGTCGAGGTTGAGGTCGGTCACCTCGCCGACGCGGATACCGTTGAAGTGGACCTCGCCACCTTCCGACAGGCCGCGAACGGGGCCGTAGAAGACGATGTCATAGACGTCGTAGTCCTTGTTGAACTGCAGACGTGCCAACCAGATGGTGAACACAGCCAGCGCCACAAGCAGAACCACTGTGACAATGCCGACGGTGGCATAGTGGGCATCTCTTTCCATCAGTCTCGGGCCTCCTGTGCGGCGCGGTCAGGCGCAGCGGTGTTTTGGGCGGCACGACCGCGCGGGCCAAGGAAGTATTCCTTGATCCACGGGTGGTCGGACTTTTCCAGCTCCGAAACGGGAGCCTTGGCCACAACGTGTTTGTCAGCCAGCACGGCCACCTGGTCACAGATGGCATAGAGGCTGTCGAGATCGTGCGTGATCATGAAGACCGTCAGGCCCAGATCGCGCGAAAGTTCCAGAATAAGCTGGTCGAAGGCCGCAGCGCCGATAGGGTCAAGGCCCGCGGTCGGTTCGTCCAGAAATATTAGCTCGGGGTCCAGTGCCAGCGCGCGGGCCAGACCCACGCGCTTCTTCATACCGCCCGATAGCTCTGCAGGTTTCAGATAGAGCGCCTCGGGCTTGAGGCCCACCATGGCGACCTTCATCTCGGCCAGTTCGCGGATGGTTTCCTTGGTCAGATTGGTATGTTCCACCAGCGGGGCCGAGACGTTCTCAAGCACGTTCAGAGACGAGAACAACGCCCCCTGCTGGAACAGGACGCCCGTCCTGCGCTCTGTGGCGGCAACCTCGGCCTCGGTCATGGTCCCGCGCTCGGTTCCGAACAGGGACACACTGCCCGCCTCCGGCTCTTTCAAGCCGATGATGGTGTTCAGCAGCACGGTCTTACCCGTGCCTGAACCACCGACGACGCCGATGATTTCGCCACGGTTGATCGTCAGGTCGAGGTCCTGGTGGATGGCGCGCTCGCCAAACTGGCTGAGCAGGCCGCGCACCTCGATAACGGGTTCGGCTTCGACGCTGTTCACAACTTCACTCATATGCCCAACTCGATAAACAGCAAGGCGAAGATGGCATCGAGGAAGATGATGGCAAAGATCGCCTGCACCACCGCAGAGGTCACGCGGCGGCCAAGGCTTTCGACATCACCGCCTACGGCCATGCCCTGACGGCAGCCGATCGCGGCCACAACCAGTGCAAATACAGGCGCTTTCACCAGACCCACCATCATGTGCTTGGCCATGTAGCCATCCTCCAGCAGGCGCTGGAAGAAGAACGAGGGACCAAGGCCTAACTGGCTCCACGACACCATCAGGCCGCCGATCAGGCCGCCCAGCATGGCAAGGAAGGTCAGCAGCGGCAGCATGACAACCAACGCCGCCAGTCGCGGCACAACCAGCGCCTGGAACGGATCAACGCCCATGACACGCATGGCATCGACTTCCTGATTCATACGCATGGAGCCGATTTCAGCCGCGAAGCTGGAAGCCGAGCGGCCCGCCAGCAGCACGGCGGTAATCACCACCGCAAACTCGCGGAAGACGGCCACGCCGATCAGCTGCACCGCATAGACCCCTGCCCCGAACTGGGTCAGCAGATCGACGCCGATAAAGGCGACAACGGCACCGATGAAGAAGTTGGTGATGACCACAATCGGAATGGCATCCAGCCCCGAGCGCTCGACCTGACTGACCCATGCGGGCCAGCGGATCGCGCGGGGCGAGCGGATTGTGGAGAGCACCGAGAGGATAAGCTGCCCGAGGAAGGCAAACGAGCCCATCATCTCGGAGATGAAATCGTAGATTCCGCGACCGATCTTGGCGAAGGCGCGGATCATACCGTGCGGGCGTTTGGGCGCAGAGGTACTGGTCTCTTCGAGACACGAGACCGTGCCATAGATACGGCCTGCCTGCGGGCGGTCGGCCCACATACCGTCATTGGTCGTGACGTCGGCGGCCTGCTTCAGTGCCAGAGCGCCAGCCGTGTCGAAACGGCCGAGCTCGGACAGGTCGAGAGCTTCGACCTTGCGCCCTGCCAGTTCGTCTTTGAGGCGTTCAGATATCCGGCCAAGGCCTGTCGCAGACCACTCGCCGGACAGGCCGAGGCGAACACCATCATCCTTGGTGGGCTCGATCCGGTAGTCCGCTTTTGTCGTCATAGGCTGCCGTAATACTGGATGGGGGAACTCGGGCGATTTACCCGCAAATCTAGCGGGCAAAAAAGCGGTGCATTGCTAAGCTTGTCAACAAGCGATGACAAAATGACCAACAGCAGCCACGTCTCGCATCCATAAAATGCAGACGTGCGCGTTTTGTTCATCACCAAAGGCCAGGCAACGCTTGTTAAGCCTTAGCGCAGATAGTCCAGCAGCGAGACCTGACGAAGCTGGTTGATCACCTGTGCCGAGGCCTGAAGGGCAATCTGTGCCATTTCCAGTTCACTCACGGCCTTGGCCATGTCAGCGTCGGTCTTGGCGGACAGCATCACCTCGGCAGAGACCGCGCGATCTTCATGGCCATCGAGAATGGTCTCGACGCGCTTCTGATAGATGCCGTTCTTGGCCTGCTCGTTGACGATCTTGGTCGCGCTGCCTTCAAAGCGCTGCATCAGGGCGGTCAGGGCGTCGCGGGTTGCGCCGTCCATCTGGCCTTGCAGCGGCGTATTGGCATCCAATGCCTTGAGATCGCGGAAGACAGCGAACAGCTCACTGCCAAGGTCACTCGCAAGGAAGCCGGTGTCCATGGTGACATTCTCGTCCAGACGGCTGGCTTGGCGTAGCTGGCCGTTGGCAAAGGCCTCGCCCACCGTGCCCATAGCCGCCATTTCATCCAGCGTTCCTGCGGCTGACGGCGGGACATTCGAAACCCCGCCCGAGAACAGGAACTGCCCCTGATGCTTGGCATTCAAGGCGTCCGACGAAATCTGGAACTGGATTTCCAGCTCCGCCATCAGACCATCCATACGGCCCGCCGCAATGGCATTGGCAATCGCCAGACGCGACGCCGTCGCCGCATCGGCGATACGGCCCATGGCCAAATCCTGACTTTCCAGTCGATCCGCCACGGTCTTGTTCACCTCGATAAAGGTGTTGATCTTGGTCTGGGTCGATTTCAGCGCGTTCACCGTGGCGGCGTCGCGACCGAAGCCGATTAGGTCGGTGGCGTTCTTCTGGGTCGAGACACGCTTTTGAGCATCATAGCTGCGCTGCTGCGAGGCCATCAGGTCCAGTAGTGCGGACTGATAGTTACCGTGGGTCGAAACGCGGCTCATCGGACCATCCCCAACAGAGTGTCATACATTTCCTTAGCCGCCTGAATGAGGCGCGCCGAGGCGTTGAAGGCTTGCTGATAGGTCGTCATCAGCACCAGTTCTTCCTCGAGATTCACCCCTTCGAAAGAGCTGCGGCGCGAGACGGCCTCGTTATTCAGGGCCTGCGCGCTCTGGGCTGCGCTCTCGGCCAGATTGGCCTTGGCCCCGATGGTGCCCGCCATGTCCGAGGCAAAGCGGCTGAGGGTCGAGGTCAAGCCGCTCATGCCTCCGGCTGGACCGAAGCTAGTGCTGATATCGCCAGCTGCCGCCAGAAGGCGCGCGCCGCGACCATCGGCCGAGCTCAAGGACGGGGTGCCGTTGGGTACGCCCAGATCAAGCTGGCCCAGTGCCAGTTTGCTCGGGTCCGAGGCAATGTCGGAACGGATAGAGAAGCTGGAACTGCGGTTGGCACGTGCACCGCCAAGTCCGAACAGTTCGCTCATGGACACGCCGGACTGCGCCTGCGAAGTCACATCGTTCAGTACCGTCATATTGGCGGGCGGAGAGCCGCGGCCTGTAAAGGTCAGCTCGCCCTTGGCGCTCAGCGTAAAGGTACCGTGGCGGCCAATGCCGTTCACCGGATCATTCATCGACGAGACCAGCTGCGCCATGGTCGTCGCGCCCGCTGGAACAGTGAACTCGACATCGCGGATACGCGCGCCATTGGCGTCGGTGATGCGGAAGGTCAGGCTCTGACCCGCAGCAAAGCCGTGCTCTGATGCGCCCGTCAGGCCCGTGTCATAGATGATCGGCGAGTTGGTGCTGACCAGATCGTTCAGACCGAAGAAGTGCGAGAAGCCGCGCCCTGCCTTGTTGCTGGGGTTGGTTGCGCTGTCGGCGATTGAAATGCCGTTGCCGTTGTTCGATTCCAGCTTCAACTGGCCATCGGTGAAGCTGGCGGTCATGTCGGGCATGGCCGCGTTCAGATCGGCGAGGAAGGTCGCGGGCGACGAGGCCACACCATTGATAGTGATGGTGCCGCCGTTGAAAACGATCTCTGCGCGGTTTTGGATCACACCATTGCTGTTGACCATGGCGATGGTCGAACTGCCGGTAAATCCGGTCAGGGCCGTTTCCAGCGAGGTGCCGACATTGCGGCCCGAAAGGGTGGTCGGTGGCGGGAAGGCCGAAGCCGCATTGTGGGCGCGGTTCAGCTCATCTGCCAGTCGGCTCGTCAGTTCGGCCAGTTGCTCGGCCACCGCGGGCGCATCTACATCGCGCAGTTGCAACAGGCCCTTGAGCTCGCCGCTTTCCAACCCCTCGGTCAGTGAGCGGCGCTGGCCAGTGGGTTCGACCACATAGATGTCATTGAACGAGGTCTCGGGCGTGATCGCCCCTGCCCGTCCATATTCCAGCCTGCCTGCCTCGGTGCCGACCAGCATCAGGCCCGCACCGGTACGGATTTCGACACCGCCCACCGAACGGGTGGTCAGGCGTATATCCATAAAGCCGGAAAGTTCATTGATCAGGGCCATCTGGGCATTCTCTGCCCCCGTGGCATCGGCACCGACGACAGTGGCGCGCGCGATCTCGCGGTTCAGCTTGGCGATCTGGTCCAGCAGGCCGTTGACGGTGTCCACGCCGGTTTGCAAGCGGTTGTCGGCATCCTCGCGAACAGACTGGATCTGGGACGATACGCGCGCGGCCTCGTCGAACAGCGCCTTGGCTTTCCAGACAGCATCCTGACGCGCCGCGCCCGAGGTCGGGCTTTCCGCGGTCGAGGCAAAGACGCTGAACAGCTCGTCGATGCGCGAGAAGAAGCTCGTGTCGCCGCCCGGATCACCGAACAAGCCCTGAATACGGTCGAACAGTTCGTAGCGGATGGTCTCGCGACCGGCATCGGCACCGGACTTCAGCGTTGCGGCCTGAAGGAAGCGGTCGGTGGCCAGACGCACACGCGCGATCTCGACCCCCGAGCCTGCGCCCTGCGTGGTCAGCGACTGCTGGTCGGCAATCTTGCGCACATAGCCAGGGGTGTTGATGTTCGAGACGTTGTCCGAAACGGTGCGCAACTGGCTCTGGGCGGTATTCAGCCCCGAGGTTGCGATATTCATGATCAGACCAAGCGACATCAGCGGCCTCCTTTACCGGCGCAACCCGGCAAGCCTTGCACCACACCGCGCATTTCTTGCCCGGTGAGCGCATAAGAGCTTTTGCTCAAAGTATTGATTTTATTAGACATTGGCATTCAGCCCCTGTTCTCTCGCACTCACAGGGGCAATTAGCGGGCCAGTTGTAGAACCCGATATTTCATGCCTGCCGAACCCGGCAAAAAGGATCACACAGGGCAGAAAGCGCGCAGGCCATTTCGCCCTAATCCACAGGGCCAAAATCTAAATAGGCCAGTAAATTCAGCCGATTGATGCGGTTGGCACAAACTGGCCCGGCACTTGCGACGAGGATGCCGAATATTTCCCGGCGCAGAAGCTTGCCGACCTCAATCCAACGTCCGCAGCACTATGACCGCATCTGCAATCCTGTCCGTTATGATGGGCGGCGCTCTGAATGGAGCGTCGGCTCTAGATGCGTCTGACGTCCGTCCGAACGGCGCAGAAATGCCGAACGACGGGGCTTTTGCCGCTATGGTGGACGAGGTCGCGGTCGAGGACATCGCTGAAACCAACACCGATGCGCTGGTCGCCAATCCTGTGCAGATGGCCCCGCAGGTTCCGGTCGCCGCAACCGCCATGAACACCGTGGCGCTTTCTGCTGGGTTCGAGGCGGAAGCCGCTGGCTCGGCAGAAAATGTCGGGGCTGAAGCCTTTGCTCCGGCAAATGAGGATGCCGCATCCAAAGCCCCTGCCCTAACC